>JALYTU010000457.1 GCA_030854125.1 Actinomycetota bacterium
GCGCCGGTCCCGGCGCGCCCAGCCGGTCGCCTAACCGGCTGAGCTTGCCGGGGGGCCGCAGGTCTGGCCGTCGCCACGTCCGGCGGCGTCGTGCGTCGCCTCGGCGATCCGCAGCAGCAGGTCGTGCAGCCGGGCACGGTCCTCGGCGTCCAGCGGGGCCAGAAGTTCCTCCTGGGCCGCACGGGCGACGCCGCGCCCGCTGGTCAGGATGTCCCGCCCGGCGTCGGTGAGGTGCAGGGCGTGGACGCGGCGGTCGGTGGGATGGGGGCGGCGCTGAACCAGGCCGCGCGACTCCAGCTCGTCGATCGTGCCCACCATCGAGCTCGGATCCATCCCGATCGCCTTGCCGAGCTGCTGCTGACTGACCGCTCCTTCGGCGTCGAGTACGTTGAGCGCCCCCCACATGCGTGGGGTCAGCCCGATCGCCTCCATCCGCTCGGAGAAATGCCGCGTCGCGTATACGCCGCAGCGGCTGATCAGGTAGCCGGTGTTGCGCACCAGCGCGGCGTGCAGGCCGGGAGCGACGGGGCCGGGGCCGGAGGGGATCATTCACACGATGCTATCGGCTGACATTGAGTAATGGAAATAGTTTGTGATACAAATGATGCGTCTGATGAACGACACCCGGGAGCCAACGCCATGATGACCGCCATCGCCAGATGGGTCCTCGCCCACAAGAAGCTCGTCTCCGCGTTCTGGATCGCCGTCACGCTCGTCGGCTTCGCAACCGTCAGCAAGGCGACCAATGCCTTCAGCAACGAGTTCTCCGTCCCGGGGCGGGAGGGCTTTCAGACCAACCTCGCGATCCAGCAGGTCTTTCATCAGGGTGGCAACCGGGCTCCGATCGTCCCCGTCGTCACCCTCCCGGCCGGCCGCTCGGTCTCCTCACCGGCGGTGCGCCGGGATCTGACCGCCGTCGCGGGCAAGCTCGCCCGCGCGCTGCCTGGCGCGCGCATCGCCTCCTTCGCCTCGACCGGCAGCCGCGCGTTCGTCTCCTCTGACGGCCGTACGACCTTCCTGCTCGCCTACCCGCTGCCCGACCACGAGGCGTTCGGCAACAACACCAAGGCGGCCAAGGCGGCCGCCGCCGCGCTCGCCGGAGTCACGGTGGCCGGCGCTCGGGTGCACGTCTCCGGCGTTGACGCGCTGTCGAACCAGACCAGCGGGGGCAGCGGCCCCGGCGTGCTGCTCGAGTCCGTGCTCGGCGGCCTGGGCGCGCTCGTCGTCCTCGGCTTCGTGTTCGCCTCGCTGCTGGCGTTCGTGCCGCTGCTGATGGCGATCGTCTCGATCATGGCCACGTTCCTGGTCCTGTGGGGACTGACGACGGTGACCAACGTCTCGATGATCGTCGAGTTCCTGGTCGCCCTGATCGGCCTCGGGGTGGCGATCGATTACTCGCTGCTCGTGGTCGTGCGCTGGCGAGAGGAGCGGGCCCACGGCCGTGAAGGTGACGAGGCGGTCGTGCGCGCGATGGAGACCGCCGGTCGCGCCGTGGTGTTGAGCGGCACCACGGTGGCGATTGGTCTGTTGGCGATGATCGTGCTCCCGCTGCCCTTCTTGCGCTCGATCGGCTACGCGGGGATGCTGATCCCCTTGATCAGCGTGATCGTGGCCACGACGCTGCTGCCGATCGTGCTCGCCACCATCGGCCCCCGGCTGGACTGGCCCCACATCCGCTCCGACGATCAGGCCAGCCGGTCGTGGACGCGTTGGGCCCAGCTGGTGGTCAAGCGCCGGTGGTTCGCGGCGGCCGGCGCGGCCGTGGTTCTCGCGCTTCTGGTCATCGCTGCCTCCAGCCTCCAGCCCGGGGCGGCCAACGTCAACACGCTGGCCAAGCAGGGCGATGCGCACACTGGGCTGGCCGCGCTCGAGCGCTCCGGGATTGGCGCCGGCGCTCTGACTCCGGTTGAACTGCTCGTGCCCGCCTCGGCGACGAGCCGTGCCCTGTCGGCCGCGGCCGCGGTCAGCGCCGTGCACGGGGCGGTCGCTCCGGCCGGGAGCGCGTGGCAGCGTGGGGGTGCGGCGGTCGTGGATGCCTTCGTCGTCCCGGACATCTCCACCAACGCCGGGCTGAATGCGATCGACCGGATCCGCGCCCGGGCTCACGGCCTCGGTGCGGGGGTTCGCGTCGGCGGCATTGGCGCCGAGAACGAGGATTTCGTCTCAGCGATCTACGGCAGCTTCCCGCTGATGATCGCCTTGATCGCCGTGCTCACCTTCCTGCTGCTGGCGCGGGCGTTCCGCTCGCTGCTGCTGCCGCTCAAGGCGGTCCTGCTCAACGTGATCAGCGTGGGTGCGGCTTGGGGCGTGATCACGCTCGTCTGGCAGGAGGGACACGGCTCCAGCCAGGTGTTCGGCATCGCGGCCACGCACTCGATCACCGCCTGGATCCCGTTGATGGTGTTCGCGTTCCTGTTCGGGCTCTCGATGGACTACGAGGTGTTCATCCTCTCGCGCATGCGCGAGGAGTACGACGCCACCGGCTCGACCGACACCGCGGTGGTGCGCGGAATCGGCCGCACCGGCCGGCTGGTCACCAGCGCCGCGCTGATCCTGTTCCTCGCCTTCGTCTCGATGGCCTCGGGACCCGAGACCGACATCAAGGTGTTCGCCACCGGCCTGGCCGCCGGCATCCTGCTCGACGCCACGATCATCCGGGCGCTGCTGGTGCCCGCAGTGGTGTCGCTATTCGGCCGCTGGAACTGGTGGCTGCCCGAGCGCCCGGCCCGGCTGCTGCGGGTCGAGCCCTCGCTGCCGCCCCGCCGGGAGGCGGTTCCCGAGGCCGGCTGAGCCGACTCCTGATAGGACTAGGCCACTGGCGACCGTCACTCAGCCGGGGGTGGTGTAGGCCGCGCTGAGCCCCCCGTCGACCAGGAAGGTCGTCGCGTTGACGTAGCTGGACTCATCGCTGGCCAGGAACAGCACGGCGTTGGCGATCTCCTCGGCGGTCCCGAACCGGCCCATCGGAACGTGAACCATCCGCCGCGCGGCCTGGGCCGGATCGGAGGCGTAGAGCTCGCGCAGCAGCGGGGTGTCGATCGGGCCCGGGCACATCGCGTTGACCCGGATCCCGCGCTGGGCGAACTCGACGCCCAGCTCGCGCGACAGTGCGAGCACACCGCCCTTGGAGGCGGTATACGCGATCTGGGAGGTGGCCGAGCCGAGCACGGCCACGAACGACGCGGTGTTGATCACCGAGCCTCGGGTGGGTGGGTCATTTCTCAACAGGTGGGGGATGCCGTGCTTGCAGCAGAAGAACACGCTACGCAGGTTGGTCGCCTGCACGTGCTCCCACACGTCGACGTCGGTGTCCAGCACCGACGCGTCCTCGGACGGCGAGATGCCGGCGTTGTTGAACAGGACGTCGATCCCGCCCATCTCGTCGGCGATCTGCTCGTACAGGGCCGCGACCGCCGCCTCGTCGGTGAGGTCCGCGGTCAGCGACCGCTCCCCGACGGCGTGGTCGAGCACGTCGACTCCGACGACCCGCGCACCCTCACGCGCAAAC
>JALYTU010000028.1 GCA_030854125.1 Actinomycetota bacterium
TTGCGTCGATCGACGTCTCGCGCCAGCTCCGCGGAACGACCGAGCCCAGTGGCGCTTCGGTCCTGCGCGCCGCCAACCCGCTGGTGGGCGCGCCGCACTGACTGCGGCACGTCGGGGACCTTAACCGCCTGCGCGCGCCGTCGGCCGGCCAGCGGCTCGAGGGCAGCAATGATGTCGAAGTAATGCGTCGGCGCCAGTCGTGCCAGGGCGTCGAACGCGTATGCGTCGGGCCCGACGAGAATCCGGCCGCGGCCGCGCTTGACCCCCTCGTGGATGATCTTCGCGGCCCGCTCGGTGTAGGCGCTCTAGTCGGGCATCCCGACCAACCCGAACACGCTGAACGTGTTGACGATCACGCCCGAGGCCTGGGCGAGCAGGATTGGCAGGAACGCCCGGACGCCGTTGATCACGCCGCCGAGGTCGATCTCCAGCACCGTCCAACCGGCGGGCGAGCACCGGACCGTCGATCAGCTGCGCGGTCTCCTCCGTGATCTGGGCCGGCCATCTCAGAGCAGGGCGCCGGCCAGGATCGCCTTGACCGTCTCCCCCGCGCTGGCCCGCAGTTCGTGCATCTCCCGGCCGCGCGAGAGCGCAATCACCAGCAGCTCGCGCAGGCCGCCGGCGATGATGATCGCCGTGTCCATCGGCAGCGGCCGCACGCCGATCCTGGGCTGGACCGCGCGACCGGACTCGACCAGGCCGACCATCATGGCTGCGAAGCGCTCGATCGTCGCCAGCCCCCGGTCGGCTCCGGCCTGACCCAGACCGGGCAGCTCCCGGACGAAACTGGCGTACAACGCAGGCTGCTGGATGACGTTCTCGATGTACGCATCCACTGCGGCGTCGACCTGCTCATCCAGCGGCCGGTCTGGTCGCACCGCGACGGCGATCGTCTGCATCATGGCGTCGTTGGTCGCGTCAAACAGAGCGAGAAAGCAGGCGTCGCGATCCGCGAAGTGCTCATAGAAGTTGCGTCGTGAGGTCCGGGCTATACGCACGACATCGGCGACGGTTGTGTCGCGGTAGCCGTGCTGCTCGATCGCGGTGGCCATCGCCGCGATCAGGCGTTCGCGATGGCCCCGCGGCGCAACCGTCCTCCGTCCGGCGATTTGCGTCTGCGCCGGCGTCGTCATCGCGCTGACGCCAGCGTCCGGCGCCGGTTGCGGTGCGGCACTCGCCGGGCGCGATCAGACCGGGTCACGAGCCGTGACCCGGACTTGGGCACCCTGGCTGGGAATCGTGGTGACGTTGCGCTGGCGCGCGCGCTCAGGCCGCAGATCGGCCGCGGCCAGGTCGGTCCGGCGCACGATCACGTCCAGCACCACGCGCTGCTCGGCCATCGCCAGCGAGGCCCCCAGGCAGCGCCGGATTCCGCCGCCGAACGGGATCCAGGTATACGTCCCCGGCCTCGCGAACGCAAGGCCCCCACCGGGGTCATCCGGCTGCGTGGGTTCGAGAAACCGCTCCGGGCGGAAGCTGAGCGGATCGGGGTAGAGGTCCTCACGATGATGCAGGGCAACGATGCTGACCGCCACCGGCGTGCGCGCCGGCAGCGTGTAGTCCCCCAAGCGCCAGGGCCGGTTGACCATCCGCACGATCATCGGGATCACGGGCCGGTTACGCATCGCCTCATGGATCGTCGCCTCGACGTAGGCCGCGCCGTCGGGCCCGCCCCCTCGGACGCGTGCGCGCAGAGCGTCGTAGGCGTGCGGGGTGCGCAGGAGTCGCTCGAAGGTCCAGGCCAGCGAGTTGGCGGTCGTCTCGTGGCCAGCGAGCACGAGCGAGAGCAGCTCGTCGCGCAGCTCGCGATCGGTGAGCGGCGCGCCATCCTCGTCGCGCGCGGCGATCAGGAGCGAGAGGATGTCGGTGCGTTCGCCGGTTTCAAGCTCAGCGGCCTGGGCGCGGCGCTCGGCGATGATCGCCAGCAGCTGCCGGTCCACGATTCCCAGCAGCCGCTTGAGGATTCCGGTCGGCTCCCGGCGGCCGATGTTCTGCAGCTCAATGATCTGAAACAGCGGGTGCGTCGAGGCGCCGAGCAGCCTGCGGATCGTCTGGCGCAGGCGATGACCGCTCGTCCCCACCGCAGGCGTGCCTTCGATCCCGAAGATACCGCTCATGATCACGTCCAGGGTGATCGCGGACATCCGCGGTGCGAGCGCGAACGTCTCGCCCAGCGGCCAACGGTCGATCTCGCGCTCGGCCACCTCGGCGATCATCGCCACGTACTGCTGGACGGCCTCCCCGTGAAACGGGGGCAGCAGCAGCTTGCGCTGGCGCATGTGGCGCGCGCCGACCGAGGTGAGAATCGAGTTCGCACCGAGGATCGGGCGCAGCGGCGACTCACCGGTCAGCGATGGAGCGTCGTCAGCCTTGGCCTTGAACAGCGAGCGGACGTGATCGGGGTGACAGGTGACGACAAAGCCCTCGCGCCGGGCGAGGATGTTGATCCGCCAGACGTCGCCGAACCGGTGATGAGCACGAAGGTTGAAGGAGATCGGTCGCACCCCGAAACGCAGCGACTGCAGCAGCGGGGGCGCGGACTCGGCCGGTGGCAGGCGGACGGGCTGGTCGCCGCTGACGGGTCCGGCCGGCGAGGGCGTAGCCTCCCCGATGTGGCTGAGGCGAGCGTGCTCGGGGCGCTCGGTTGCCATTACGACGCTCACGGTACGAGACTGTACCGCCTGGGCCGCGGGCTGGCAACCGGCTCGGTGGGGCCCGGCCGTTCGCGTGCCGCGCGCTCAGCCGACCGCAGCATGTGCTCCGCGCTCAGGCCGGTCGGCTCAGCTTTGCGAACGCGGCCGCTTCGCGGCCGACCAGGGTGACGAGATTGCCGAGCTCGATGTTGGCGTCGACCAGGTGAAGGCCCCAGGTCGGATCGGGGCTCGGGGTCGGAACCTGGGCTCCGCCGAGCGGGCTGATCTGCAGGACGTTGGCGCCCCCGGCTGGCGAGCAGCGGGCGCTGTAGGCGCCCGGCTCCGAGCTCCACACCGTGGGCGGCATCGGCTGGGTGAGCTTCAGCAGCGAGATGCCCGCCGCGATCAGGGTCTTGGGCGCAAACGGCGCGGAGGGGAAGATCGGATCGACGGTCCCTGCCCCGAGCAGAGCGGCCGGATTGACGCAGAGCACCTGATCGCCCGGAGTCGCGGTCCGGCCGAACAGGCTGTTCAGCGGCGGCGGCTGGTCATAGGTCGAGTAGGCGGTCACGCAGCCCAGCTCGCTCGCGCGGCGGCACGCCGGAACGTGCTGGAAGTCGCCGCCGGCCGGCCGGCCGCGCTTGACGAGCACGTTGCCACCGAGCAGGATTCCCGACAGCAGCCGGGCCCGGACGGCGGGACTGCGGTCCACGTCCTTGGCGATCAGCAGCCGCAGGATCGACGCGCCCTGCGAATGACCGATGAGCACGAACCCGCGGCCGTGGTTGTCGTGCTGCAGGTAGCTGGCAAAGGCGCGGCGCACGTCTCCGAGCGGAGTCGCCAGTTCGGCCGGGGACTCGGCGTTGCCGGACTCCAACGCGGGGACCGTCACCTGCCGGTACATGGGCGCGAACACGCGGCACACCTGCGAGTAACGGGCGGCCTGGAACAGCGCGATCGAGCGCTCCTCGGGATCGACCTGGAGGTTGGCCAGCGGTCCCTTCTGGTCTGAGACGGTCGGATAGACGTAGAAGCAGTCGATCTTGGGCGAGTGGACCGCTCGCGGCTTCACGACGCGCTCGACCTGCAGGGTCGGCGAGTACACGGTGGTTGCCAGCCCCGGGGTGCAGGGATCGGGATGCTGGCCCGGCTTGCACAGCCATACGGTCCGCGCCGCCGCCGAGCCGGCGAGCGCGAACATCACCGCTCCCAGCGCGATTGCCAGCAGCGTGACCCGCCATCCGAAACGTCTCATTGACTGCACCCGTCTCTCCTCTGTCTGCCTGCGTGTGATTGTCGCCGAGCTATCCGCCGGCCAGCGCCGGGCGCCGCTGCGCCCACGGCGCCGCCGCCTCGAGCTGACCGGCCACCGAATACAGGACGTCCTCGGCGCCAGGGCGTCCGACCAGCTGGACGCTGAGCGGAAGGCCGTCGCCGCCGATACCGGCCGGGATCGTGATCGCCGGCTGGCCGGTCAGGTTGAACGCGGCGGTGAACGGCGTGAACCGACCGGCGATGTTGACCGCCATCGGCGCCGGCTTGCCGAAGCCGCCCTCGGCAGGCAGCGCCGTGGTCGCCGTCCCCGGCGTGAGCAGCACGTCGAACTCGTCCCAGAGCCTGAGGATCCGCTGCCGAGCCGTTTTTCGAGCGCGCGTGAGCGCGGCGTCCCGGCGCGATGGGACGACGGCTCGACCCGCCGCAGCCATCTGGCGCGTCAGCGACTCCAGCTGCTTGTACTCGGGCGCCTGAGCCGCGTCTTGAGCGATCCCCTTCAGCCACGTCTGCAGGAAGGCAAGCTGCACGAGCCCGTACTCGGGGTCGGAGGCCCGGACGTCGTGTCCGAGGTCCGAGAGCAGGCCGGCCGTGTGCTCCCACGCCGACCGCTGATCGGCGGAGACCGGTGCGATCACCCCGGTCGGCGGCTTACGGGAGACGGCGATCCGCAGCCGGGCCGGCGCGGTGGCCGCCGCGTCGACATAGCTGCCGGTGAACGCGGGGGCTGGATCGGGCTCGCCGGGGAGCAGCCCGTGCATCACATCGAGCATCAGTGCGCTGTCGGCCACCGTGCGAGCGAGCGCCCCGGGGACCGAGAGGCCGAGCCATCCGGGGGTTCCCGGCGCGTGCGAGACGCGCCCGCGACTGGGCTTCATTCCGACCAGGCCGCAGCAGGCCGCCGGGATCCGAATCGAGCCGCCGCCGTCGGACGCGGTGGCGGCGGGAACCAGGCCCGCCGCGACCGCCGCCGCCGACCCACCCGAGGAGCCGCCCGGGGTGCGGTCCAGCCGCCACGGGTTGCGGGTGATGCCGTTCGCCTCGGTGGCCGTCCAGGGGAAGATGAACAGCTCGGGGGTGCAGGTGATCCCGACCGGGATCGCGCCGGCCGCGCGCAGCCGCCGAATGATCTCGGCGTCCTGGGTGGCGGGTGGCCCATACGTCCGGGAGCCGCGAGTCGCACTCTGCCCGGCCACGGCGACGTCGTCCTTGATCGCGATCGGCACCCCGGCCAGCGGCCCGCTGAGATCGGACATCGCGTCGGCACCGGCGAGCGCCTCCTCGGCGATGACCGTCCGGAAGGCGTTCAGCCGCGGGTCAAGCGCCGCGATACGCCCGAGGAAGAGCTCGACGAGCTCGCGCGGGCTGACCGCCTTCTGGCGGACGAGCGCGGCGAGCGCGAGGGGGCCGGCGAAGGCGATGTCGCGGTCGGCGCCCGTGCTCATGCCAGCGCCGTGACCAGTTCGCGGATCGCCTGCGGATAGCGATGGGAGATGCCGCCGTGGCGTCCATCGAACAGCTCGAGCGTGTGCGCGACGCCCAGTCGCGAGAGCTCGGTGGAGAACGCCTGCGCGCCGAGGTCCAGGTAGTACTCGTCCTGGCGACCGGCGTCGAGATAGATCCGCCGCAGGCCGCGCAGCGCGTCGGCGTGGGACTCGGCCATGTACACGGGATCAAGCGCCAGCCACTGCGCCCAGACCTCGGGTACGAGCCGGCCCGTCGTCAGCTCGAACGGCAGCAGCGCCTCACCGGGGCGTTCAGGATCGGGCGAGTAGGCACACGCATAGGCATAGACCGAGAGCGGAGCGCCGTAGCGTCCCCAGTCGAAGGTCGGCTCGTCAGCCAGGCGGTGCAGCAGGACCGAGAAGGAGCCCTCGAAGTCATCGCGCATCCGCCGTGCGATCTCGGGGAAGTCACGCTGGTAGCAGCACTCAAACAGGGCGTCGCCGGCATGAGAGGCCAGGGCTCCGAACACGTCGGGGCGGAGCATCGGGGCCACCATCGCTCCGTAGCCCCCCGAGGACTTGCCGGCCACGCCCCGGTGCGCGCGGTTGCCGGCGGTCGGGTAGCGCTCATCGACGAAGGGGACGATCTCGTCGCAGAGGTAGTCCAGGTAGCGGCCGGTGCTCGTCGAGTTCAAGAACTGCGATCCTCCCCGCGACGTCCAGGCGTCGATCATGACCACGATCGCCGGCGGGCAGTCGCCACCGGCGAACAGCTCGTCGATGCGCTCGACGAAGGTCGGCTCAAACGCGCTGCGGCCGAACCACATGTCGACCTGGCCGCTGTAGCCCTGCAGGACGTAGACCGAGGGCAGCGAGCCCTCACCTCCGGCACTCACGCCCGGTGGCCGGTAGACGTAGAGCGGACGGACGGCGGGATCACCCAGCGGGTTGCCGGCCAGCAGCTCTGACTGCACCGTCAAACGGTCGACCGTGCCGGCCAGCCGGCGATCCCACGGCGCCCCTGGAAGCCCCCTCACCTCGGTCAGTCCCATGGCCGGCACGCTACGCGAAAAGGCGTGTGGGCGGCGCCGCGGAGGGCAACCTGTCAGAGCTATAGTCGCGTTCAGACCCCGATCAGACGGCAGCGCATGACGGACCGAGTGCACATCCAGAGCAGTAACGGCGTCGGCGCCGACCTTGATGCCGTCGAAACCACGGAGTGGCTCGAGGCGCTGGACGCGGTCCTGTCCCACGACGGGCCCGATCGCGCCCGCGAGATCCTCACTCGGGTGATCGAGCGTGCCCAGCACGCGGGCACGGGTCCGATCGCCAGCCTCAACACGGAGTACATCAACACGATTCCGGCCGCGCTGGAACCGCCGTTCCCGGGTGGGGCGGGCGGGGCTCAAATTGAGCGGCGGTTACGCTCGATCGTGCGCTGGAACGCGATCGCGATGGTCGTGCGAGCCAACCGGATCTCCTCCGAGCTCGGTGGTCACATCGCGACCTACCAGTCGCTGGCCGTGCTCATGGAGGTCGGCTACAACCACTTCTGGCGCGCACCGAACGCCGACCACGCGGGCGATCTCGTCTACTTCCAGGGCCACTCCTCCCCAGGCAACTACGCGCGCGCCTTCCTCGAGGGTCGTCTGAGCGCCGAGCAGCTTGACGGCTTCCGCCAGGAGGTCTCCACTGAGAGCGGCCTGTCTTCATATCCGCATCCGTGGCTGATGCCTGACTTCTGGCAGTTCCCGAGCGTGTCACTAGGGATCGGGGCGATCACATCGATCTACCAGGCGCGGTTCATGAAGTACCTCCATGCCCGCGGGATGGCGAATACATCCCACCCGCCTCGCAAGGTATGGACCTTCCTCGGGGACGGCGAGATGGACGAACCCGAGTCGATGGGCTCGATCGGGATGGCCGGCCGCGAGCGGCTGGACAACCTCATCTGGGTGGTCAACTGCAACCTCCAGCGCCTTGACGGCCCGGTCCGAGGCAACGGCAAGATCATCCAGGAGCTCGAGTCCGACTTCCGCGGCGCGGGCTGGAACGTGATCAAGGTCGTGTGGGGAGGCCGCTGGGATCCGCTGCTGGCCGCCGACACCGACGGCGCCCTGGTCAAGGTCATGGAGGACTGCGTCGACGGCGACTACCAGACCTTCAAGTCGCGCGACGGCGCCTACGTGCGCGAGAAGTTCTTCGGCCGCGACCCGCGGCTGCTGCAGCGCGTCGCCCACATGTCCGACGAGGAGATCTGGCTGCTGAACCGAGGTGGCCACGACCAGCAGAAGGTATTCGCGGCCTATGACGCCGCGACGCGCCACACCGGCTCGCCGACCGTGATCCTGGCCAAGACGATCAAGGGCTACGGCATGGGTGTCTCGGGCGAGGGCCAGATGATCACCCACCAGGCCAAGAAGATGACCGAGGCGGCGCTGCTCGCCTTCCGCGATCGCTTCGAGCTGCCGCTGACCGACGCTCAGGTCCGCGACGCCGAGTACTACATGCCGCCGGCGGATGCCCCCGAGATGAAGTACCTGCACGAGCGACGCGCCGCGTTGGGGGGCGTGATGCCGGTCCGCCGTCAGCGTGCTGAGTCGATCGAGGCGCCGCCGCTGTCGCTGTTCTCCGGCCAGCTGCAGGGAACCGGCGAGCGCGAGATCTCCACGACGATGGCCTTCGTGCGCGTTCTCGCCGCGCTGCTGCGCGACAAGTCGATCGGCAAGCGGATCGTCCCGATCGTGCCCGACGAGTCTCGGACCTTCGGCATGGAGGGCCTGTTCCGCCAGGTCGGAATCTACTCCCCCGTCGGCCAGCTCTACCAGCCCCAGGACTCCGAGCAGCTCATGTTCTACAAGGAGGACGAGCACGGCCAAATCCTCGAGGAGGGGATCACCGAGGCTGGTTCGACCTCGTCGTTCATGGCCGCCGGCACCTCCTACAGCACCCACAACGTGCCGATGATCCCCTTCTACATCTACTACTCGATGTTCGGCTATCAGCGGGTCGGGGACCTCATCTGGGCCGCCGGGGACAGCCGCACCCGGGGCTTCATGCTCGGCGGCACGGCTGGGCGCACGACGCTCAACGGCGAGGGCCTACAGCACGAGGACGGCCACAGCCACGTGCTGTTCTCCGTCGTCCCCAACTGCCGCGCCTATGACCCCAGCTTCGGCTACGAGGTCGCGGTCATCATCCAGGACGGGCTGCGACGGATGCTGACCGAGCAGGAGGACGTCTTCTACTACCTGACCCTGATGAACGAGAACTATCCGCACCCGCCGATGCCCGAGGGCGCCGAGGCGGGGATCCTGCGCGGGATGTATCTGCTCTCGGAGGCGGGTGGGCGCGACCATGGCGCAAAGCAGCCCCGGGTGCAGCTGCTGGGCTCGGGAACGATCCTGCGCGAGTCGATGGCGGCCGCGCAGCTGCTGGAGTCCGACTTCGGCGTGCTCGCCGACGTGTGGAGCGTGACCTCGTTCACCGAGCTGCGGCGCGACGGGATCGAGATCGAGCGCTGGAACATGCTGCACCCGACCGAGACGCCGCGACGGGCCTACGTCACCGAGCAGCTCGACGATCGGCGCGGTCCGATCATCGCCTCCACCGACTATCTGCGCGCCTTCCCGGACCAGATCCGCCAGTGGGTGAGTGGGGCGGGCCGGTCCTACCGGACGCTCGGCACCGACGGCTACGGGCGCAGCGATTCGCGCGCGGCGCTGCGGCGCTTCTTTGAGATCGACCGCCATTACGTGGTCGTCGCCGCGCTGCGCGAGCTTGCCGGCGCTGGGGAGATCGAGCTCTCCGAGGTCGCCCGCGCGATCGAGCGCTACGACATCGACCCCGAGGCAGCGATGCCCACACGCGTATGAGCAGCAGTGTCGAGACCGTCCTGGTCCCCGACATCGGTGACTTCGGCGAGGTGCCGATCATCGAGATCCTCGTCTCCCCCGGCGACACGGTTGCCGTCGAGGATCCGCTGGTCACACTCGAGTCCGACAAGGCGACGATGGACGTCCCGGCACCGGTCGCGGGGGTCGTAAGGGCGCTGAAGGTCAAGATCGGAGACCGCGTCGCGCAGGGCGTCGAGCTGTTGACGATCGAAGCGACCAACGGCTCCGATCCGACGGCGGTCGCCAACCAGGACCCGGCGCCGGCACCCGCCGAAGCTGCGAAGTCCACTCCGCCCGTCGAGTCGTCGCCGCCCGAATCTGCTCCCCCCCAGCCCTCGGCGCCGCCAAACGACGATCGCCCGATCTACGCCAGCCCCTCGGCGCGGCGCCTCGCCCGCGAGCTCGCAGTCCCCCTGGCCGGGATGACCGGCAGCGGGCGCGGTGGTCGGATCACCCGCGACGACGTCCAACAGGCCTCCGAGCGTCCAGCGAGCGGGGCGGCATCGGCCTCCGGCGCCGGCGTCGGTGGGTTGGATCTGCCGCCGTGGCCGACTGTCGACTTCGCGAAGTTCGGCCCGGTGGAGCGGGTACCGCGCAGCCGCATCCAGCGCATCTCGGCCCCGAACCTGGCCCGCAACTGGGTGATGATCCCGCACGTCACCCATCACGATGACGCGGACATCACCGATCTGGAGGCCTGGCGCAAGCGCCTGAACTCCGAGCAGGACGTCAAGGTGACGATGGTCGCCTTCCTGGTCAAGGCGTGTGTCGCCGCGCTCAAGGCGTTCCCGGACTTCAACGCCTCGCTCGACGGTGACGAGCTCGTGGTCAAGGGCTACTACAACGTCGGCTTCGCGGCCGACACCCCAGGTGGACTCGTGGTCCCCGTCATCAAGGGCGCCGACGGCAAGGGCCTGCTGGAGATCGCTGCCGAGCTCGGTGAGCTGTCGGGGAGGGCGCGCGCCGGCAAGCTCGGCCCCGCCGACATGAGCGGCTCCACGTTCACGATCTCCTCCCTGGGGGGGATCGGCGGCACCGGCTTCACGCCGATCGTCAACGCCCCCGAGGTCGCGATCCTCGGCGTGACCCGCTCGGCGATCAAGCCGGTCTGGGACGGATCTGAGTTCCGCCCGCGGCTGATGGTGCCGCTTTCGCTCTCCTACGACCACCGGGTGATCGACGGCGCCGCGGCGGCACGATTCGTCGTATATCTGTGCGCGGTGCTCTCCGACCTGCGGCGAGCGCTGCTGTGAGCGAGACGATCGAGCTTCGCGTCCCCGACATCGGGGACTTCACCGACGTTCCGGTGATCGAGATCCACGTCGCCCCCGGGGACACCATCGCCGTCGAGGATCCACTGGTGTCGTTGGAATCCGACAAGGCGACGATGGACGTCCCGGCCCCCTCGGCCGGCACGGTCACGCAGCTGCGGGTGGCGATCGGAGACCGCGTGTCGGAGGGCAGCGTGCTGATGACGCTCGAAGCCAGCGGTTCCGACGAATCCGGCGTCGAGGTCATCTCCGAGCCACCCCCCCCGCCGGCGGGGGCTGGTGGTGAGCGCGACGTCCAGGTGCTCGTGCTCGGCGCCGGGGTCGGCGGTTACACGGCCGCGTTCCGCGCCGCGGACCTCGGTCTGCGGACGGTGCTCGTCGAGCGCTCCGAGCGGCTCGGCGGCGTCTGCCTCAACGTGGGCTGCATCCCGTCCAAGGCACTGCTTCACGCTGCGCGCGTGCTCGCCGAGGCGCAGGAGATGTCGGCTCACGGGATCACCTTCGGCGCGCCGAAGATCGACCTGGAGGCCCTGATCGGCTGGAAGAGCTCGGTGGTCGACCGGCTGACCGACGGCCTGGATGTGCTGGCCAAGCAGCGCAAGGTCGAGGTCGTACGCGGCCAGGCGCAGTTCGGCTCCTCGTCCTCGCTGCGCGTCGGTGAGCGCGAGATCAGCTTCGAGAACTGCGTCATCGCGGCCGGATCTGAGCCGGCACTGCTCCCCGGGCTGCCCGATGACCCGCGGGTGCTCGACTCGACCGCGGCGTTGTCCCCCGACGCGATTCCAAAGCGGCTGTTGGTCATCGGCGGCGGGATCATCGGCCTGGAGATGGCTTGCGTGTACGACGGGCTGGGCTCCCGCGTGACCGTGGTCGAGATGCTCGACGAGCTCATGACCGGATGTGACCCTGACCTCGTGCGCCCGCTGGCCAAGCGGATCGACGCGCGCTATGAGGCGATCCACACCGGCACCCGCGTCGGCGAGGTCAAGGCGCAGAAGAACGGCCTCAAGGTCGAGATCGAGGGCGTTGGCACCCAGGTCTTTGATCGCGTCCTGGTCGCGGTCGGGCGCACGCCCAACGGGGGCCGGCTCGGACTGGACGCGATCGGGGTTGATGTGGACGACCGCGGCTTCATCGGCGTGGACTCCCAGATGCGCACCAACGTCACCGGCGTGTTCGCGATCGGCGATATCGCCGGCGGCCCGATGCTCGCCCACAAGGCCGCCCACGAGGGAACCGTCGCGGCCGAGGTGATCGCCGGGCACGACGTCGTCTTCGACCCCCGGGCGATCCCGTCGGTCGCCTACACCGATCCCGAGGTGGCCTGGATGGGTCTGACCGAGACCGAGGCCCGGGCCTCAGGCGTGGAATTCGAGAAGGCGGTCTTCCCGTGGGCGGCCTCGGGCCGTGCCCTCGCCCTCGGCCGCGACGAGGGCCTGACCAAACTGCTCGTCGAGCCTGGCACGCATCGGGTGCTCGGCGCGGGGATGGTCGGCGTCAATGCCGGCGATCTGATCGCCGAGACCGTACTGGCGATCGAGATGGGCGGGGTCGCCGAGGATCTCGCGCTGACCATCCACCCCCACCCCACCCTGTCTGAGACCGTCGGCTTCGCCGCCCAGATGGCGGAGGGCACGATCACGGATCTGATCGCGCCCGGGGCGCGGCGAGCGTGACTTAGGCGCGACGGCGGCGCGCGCGGCTGCGGCCGAGCGCGAGCAGCCCGAGCG
>JALYTU010000458.1 GCA_030854125.1 Actinomycetota bacterium
GCCCACCCTCATCGAGCACGCGATACGCCGAGAGGATCGCGTCCGGCGAGCTGGAGCGAAGCTCGTCCACGGAGTCAAAGCCCAAGTACGCGAGCGCCGCCGCATTGGCGTAGATCAGCCGGTTCTCCCGGTCTCGGATCGTCACCGGGTCACTCAATGCTCCGATGATGGCGTCAAAGCGCCGCTCAGCGCCGTGCAGGGCACGGCGCAGCTCTCGGACCAGACGCTCGCGCTCACGTTCGGCCTCGACCCGCGAGCTTGCATCCTGCACGAATGCGCTGAACAGCCAGCCGGCGTCCTGCTGAAGGGCGGAGATCGTCAGCTCGACCGCGAACTCGGTCCCGTCGCTGCGCAGCGCTGTCATCTCGACGCGCCGATCCAGGACCGGCCCGGTGCCGTCCAGGAGAAAGCGCTCGATCCCTGCGTAGTGGGCAGCGCGAAGGCGCTCGGGAATGATCAGCTCGGCGACCGAGTGACCCAGTGCCTGGTCGCGCGCGATCCCGAACATCTGCTCCGCGGCGGGATTCCAGTAGGTGACCAGACCTCGCTCGTCAAGCCAGATCACCGCGTCGTGGGCGTGGTCCAACACTTGCTCGGTCAACGTTGGCGCCATCGGCCCCATTATCGGAATTTCTCTGGCCGACGGATAGGGTGAGCGCTCACCGGATACCTCAACGATTTGTTGATCGAGCCTCAACGTCATGTTACGTCGTTCTGCTCGTCGGGTATCCCGATCCTGGGAACGGTGCGGCCCCCCCGTCGCCGGGCGAGGTCGCTGACAAGCTCAAAGGAGTTGCGATGATCAAGGGAATCTCAGTGATCTGGCTGCCGGTCACCGACATGCAGCGTGCGGTCGCGTTCTACCGCGACGATCTCGGACTGGACGTGATCGAACATGACGGGGACTGGGCCGAGGTCACCGCTGGTGATCAGCGGATCGGTCTCAACGCCAGGGAGTCGCCCGCCGGCGACGGCGGCGCGGTGATCGCGTTCGCGGTCGATGACCCGGACGCGACGGTCGACGAGCTCAAGGGCAGGGGCGTGGCGTTCGTCGGCGAGCTGTCAGAGCATCCCTGGGGCCGGATCGCGCCGTTCAAGGATCCCGATGGCAATGACCTGCAGGTCTACGCGCCGCCCGCGGCCGGCTAGCGCAATGGCCAGCTACTCAGCGACCGTGCCCTCGAGCCGGCCGCCCGACGAGGTCTTCGCCTACCTCGCGGACTTCCGGTCCGTCGCCGACTGGGATCCGTCGATCAGCGAATCGGTTCACATCAACGATGACGACCCGATCAAGGTCGGGGCCATCTTCCGCGTGACCACCGAAACCACGATCAAGGACGTCGTTCTGGAGTACACGACGATCGAACTGGACCGCCCGCACAAGATCGTCCTCCGGGGTGAGAACGACTCGATGGTCTCGCTCGACACGATCACCGTCCGCGACGACGGGCGCGGCGGTGCCGAGGTCAGCTACCAGGCCGAAATCGAGCTCAAGGGCGCGAGAAAGCTCGCTGATCCGCTCCTCGCGCTGGGCTTCAGACGGCTCGGTGACAAAGCGCGCGACGGGCTTGTGAGCCAGTTGAAGGGCGACGCCTGAGGGCCATCTCGGGTGCGTCGCTGCCCTGGCCTGGTTCGGGCGCCCGGGGTCCTGCAGGCATCCCGCGACGAGCTCTGACCGGCCGCGTCTTCCTATCCTCGACACCGTGCTTTGCCATCTCCAGGCCGTCACGATGACCCGGACCTCCGCGGGATGACCGCGGACGCGTCTGCCCCTGCGCTCGCCATTGAGAACCTCGTCAAGCGGTATCCGACCGGGACCGAGGCGCTCAAGGACGTCTCGCTGGAGGTCGGACCCGGTGACTTCTTCGGCCTGCTCGGACCCAACGGGGCCGGCAAATCGACCCTGATCCACTGCGCGACCGGGCTGGCCCGGCCGACCTCGGGGTCGATCCAGATCTTCGGCCACGACGCGGTCAACCACTACCGCGAGGCGCGCCAGAGCGTCGGCCTGGCCTCCCAGGAGCTCAACCTCGACATCTTCCTGACCGTCGAGGAGACCCTCGACTACCACGGCGGCTACTTCGGCATGCCCAAGCGCGACCGTAAGGCGCGCGCGACCGAGCTGCTCGAGATCTTCTCGCTGACCGACAAGCGCCATGAGCGCACGCGCTTTCTCTCCGGCGGGATGAAGCGGCGGATCACCCTCGCTCGCGCGCTCATGCACCGACCGCGACTGCTGATCCTGGACGAGCCGACCGCCGGAGTCGACATCGAGCTGCGCCTCGAGCTGTGGCAGTACATCGAGCGGGTCAACCGCGAGGGCACGACGATCCTGCTCACCACGCACTACCTCGAGGAGGCTGAGCGGCTGTGTGACCGCATCGCCTTCATCAACCACGGCCAGATCATGGCCACCGGCACCAGCGAGGAACTCGCCGCGCGCTACGGCGTCGAAGGCCTCGAAGATGCCTACCTCGAGCTCGTCGGCCGTCAGGAGCTCTCGCGGGGGCATCGCGAGCCCGAAGCGGTATGACTGCCACTCAGATCCGGATGCTGGCGCTGATCCGGCGCGAGGTCAACCGCTTCATGAAGATCAAGCGCCAGACGCTCGGCGCGCCGCTGCTGGAGACGTTCCTCTACGTGTCGGTGTTTGGCGCGGCGCTTGGGTCGCGGATCCACACCCTGCACGGCTTCAAGTACATCGTCTTCGTGCTCCCCGGCCTGATCATGATGGCCTGGGCGGTCAACGCGTTCTCCAACAACGCCTCCTCGGTTCTGCAGCAGAAGTTCCAGCGCTCGATCGAAGATCAGCTCTCCTCGCCCGCGTCACCCGCCGAGCTGCTGCTCGGCTTCTCGCTCGGTGGCTTTCTGCGCGGGCTGATCGTGTCCCTGATCACCTGCGCGGTGGCCGGCGCGCTCGTGGCGCTGCCTGTCGCTGAGCCGCTGGTGCTGATTCCGTCGCTGGCGCTCGTCGGGATGTTCTTCGCCCAGGCCGGCGTGTTCGTCGGCACCCGGGCCGAGCAGTTCGATGACGTGGCCCTCTACCAGCAGTTCGTGCTGCAGCCGCTGATCTTCCTCGGCGGTGTCTTCTACTCGGCCTCGTTGCTGCCCCAACCGTTCTCGTTTCTGACCCACCTCGATCCCGTCTACTACATGATCGCGCTGGTTCGCTACGGCTTTCTCGGCTACCACGAGACGAGCATCGTGATCTCGTTCCTGGCCCTGGCGCTGATCACCGCGATCGTGACGGGGGCGAACTTCTGGATGTTCGACCGTGGGACGCGGCTGCGCGCGTAGCCACCGCCCCACGCCGCTCTGAAACGGGAGCGGTAGGGTGGCGGTGTGGCGCAGCACAACGGGGCGTGGGGGGAACACGGTACGGTCGGCTCGGGCCTGACGAGGCGTCGTGCCCTACAGGCGGGCGGCGATCGGGTTCGCCGCGCTCGTGGGGGCCGGCGCGAGCCGGCCGCCGTCGGCGCGCGCCGCCACCG
>JALYTU010000459.1 GCA_030854125.1 Actinomycetota bacterium
GGCCTGGTCTGCACGGCGCCGGACATCTACGGGTTGACCGCCGACCAGCTGACCGGCCTGGATCGGTACGCGGAGGTTTCGGCGGCGAACCTCGTCGCGGCGATTGCCGCGTCCCGCGACCGGCCTTTCGGACGCGTGCTGTTCGCCCTGGGGATCGAAGAGGTCGGGGCGGTCACCGGGCAGAGCCTCGCCCGCCGCTTTCGGGGGATCGAAGCCCTCTTGGCGGCAACCCCCGAGGAGATCGAAGAGACGCCGGGGATCGGAGCAAAGATGGCGCAGACGATTGCCGGGCAGCTGGCCGCGCCGGCGATGCGCGAGCAGATCCGCCGGTTGCGGTTGGCCGGCCTGTCCTTCGAGGAGGCTGGCCCACCGCCCGGGGAGGGGCCGCTGGCGGGGCTGACTGTCGTCCTCACGGGCACGTTGCCGACGCTGTCGCGCGAGCAGGCGACCGAGCTGATCGTCGGGGCCGGCGGGCGGGTGACGAGCGGCGTTTCGAAGAAGACGGACTTCGTCGTCGCTGGGGAGAGCGCCGGCTCGAAGCTCGAGAAGGCTGAGCGGTTGGCAGTGGCAGTGCTCGACGAGGCCGGCCTAATTGAGCGGATCGAGTCAGCCTAGCGTCGCGGATCGAGCCGGCCCAGCCTTGATCTAGTGTAGTGTCTCAGTTTTGGCTGGTGATTGTTTCGAGGGCGACGCGGCCGCGACGAACCTTTTCGAGGATCTGGTCCGCTGTCTGTGTCCACGTGAACGGCGCGGGGTGCTCGTTGTTGTGGGTGAGGTAAGCCTCGATCGCTTCGGTCAGGTCGGGGACTGATTGGAACACGCCGCGGCGGATCGCTTTGTCGTCGAGCTTGCCAAACCACCGCTCGATCATGTTCAGCCACGAACTCGACGTGGGAATGAAGTGGAGGTGGAAGCGTGGGTGTCTGGCGAGCCAGGCTTTGACGTCGGCGTGTTTGTGGGTTGAGTAGTTGTCGAGGATCATGTGGATCTGCAGGCCGTCTGGGACTTCGCGCTCGATTGTCTTGAGGAACTTCACGAACTCTTCGTGGCGGTGGCGGGGCATGCACTGTCCGATCACTTTGCCGCTGAGCACGTCCAGCGCGGCGAACAATGTCGTCGTGCCGTTGCGTTTGTAGTCGTGAGTCATCGTGCCCGCGCGGCCCTTCTTGATCGGCAGCGACGCCTGGGTGCGGTCCAGTGCCTGGATTTGACTCTTCTCGTCCATGCACAGCACGACGGCCTGCTCGGGCGGGTCGAGGTAGAGGCCGACGACATCGACGAGCTTTTCCTCGAAACGCTTGTCGTTGGAAACCTTGAACGTCCTCACCAGATGCGGCTTGAGGCCCCGCGCCGACCAGATCCGCTGAACGGTGGCCGGGCTCACGCCCTGCGCCCGGCCCATACTTCGACAGCTCCAATGCGTCTCGCCGTCGGGCTTGTCCTGGACCGTCGCGCGAACGATCTCCGCAACCTTCTCCTGACTGATCGACGCTTTGCGGCCCCGGCCCGGGCGGACCGCCCCGAACTCCTTCAGGCCCTGCTCGTCAAACCGCTCACGCCACGCCTTCACCGTCGCCGGCGAAGCACCCACACCCTCACCGATCCGCGTGTTCGCGACACCATCCCCGGCAAGCAACAAAGCCCGCGCTCGTGCCACCTCGCGCTGCGGTGAGACCCGCGATCGCGCGAGCGCCTCGAGCACTGCACGCTGTCCCTCGGTCAGTCTGAGTGCAGCAGTAGGTCGACGCATACCTCACCATACCACAAACACCAACCATTTACGAGACACTACACTAGCTAGCAGCTAGCCCTGCCCACCGAGACCCCGCTGACAAAGACGCGCACTTCGTCGTCTAGACGGCGCGCACCTCGTCTGTCACCCGCACGAGCAGCGGGTGACAGAGCGTGAGCACCTTCACTACGACCTGTTGGACGACTTTGGGATGACTACCCGCAGCCGGTGTTGTTCCCGCAGCTCCCGCATGTGTAGCAAGACCCGGTCCGCTGCATCATCCCCCCGCACTGGCCGCACGCCGGCCCCAAGTCGAAGCCCTTGAGGCGGGCGGGGACGACTGGCGGCTGGTCGGTCAGCGCGGCCGTCGCCGGCTGGATCCGACCGCCGACGACTTGCGGCCCGTTTGCCGGCCGGGACTTCCCGCCGTGGCCGTTGCCGTGACCATTGGAGTGGCCGTTGCTCCCGCCACCGTTGCCATTGCCCCCGGTCGTCTCGCCGGCCGCCTGCTCCCCAGCCGGTCCCGCCGTGTCCGACGAGAACGACGCCTGACCGGCCTCCTCGGCCGCCTTCCGCGCACGAACGGTCGGCGTGAGGATGCCGAACTCCTCCTGCTGGTCGGCGTCCAACCAACGCGATGCCAGCCACCGCATGATGTAGTCGGGCATCGACTTCGCGAACGGGATCTCCGGGTTCTGGGTGATCCCTTCCGGCTCGAAGCGCATGAAGCTGAACTTCTGAACCAGCGTCTCCAGCGGTACCCCATACTGCAGGGCGATCGAGATCGCCGTCGCGAACGAGTTCATCATCCCCCGCAGCGTCGACCCCTCCTTGCCGATGTCGGTCAGGAAGATCTCCCCGATCGTCCCGTCCTCGTACATCCCCGCCGTGATGTACCCCTCATGGCCGCCGATCGAGAACTTGTGCGTGATCGACTGGCGCTCCTGCGGCATCCGCCGCCGCTTCGGCCCGGCTTTCGCCAGCGCCGCCGCGATCGCCGCATCGACATCCACCGGCTCCTCCACCGGCCGGCCCTCCTGCGCGTCGGTTCGCAGCGCCTGCGCCGTCTTCGACCCGTCCCGGTAGATCGCCAGCGCCTTCACGCCGAGCTCCCACGCCTGGGTGAACGCGTCCGTGATGTCCTCGACGCTCGCCGTCTGCGGCAGGTTCACCGTCTTCGAAATCGCCCCGCTCAAGAACGGCTGGACAGCTCCCATCATCTTGATGTGGCCCATGTGCGAGATCGCCCGCTCGCCCACCGCGACGTCGAATACCGGCAGGTGCTCCCCGGCCAGACCCGGTGCCCCGACGATCGTCGCGTGCGCGTCGATGTGGCGCTCGATCAGTTCGATCTGCTCGTCGGAGTACCCGAGCGTCGCCAGCGCCAGCGGAACCGTCCGGTTGACGATCGTCATCTGGCCGCCGCCGACCAGCTCCTTGAACTTGACCAGCGAGAAGTCCGGCTCGACCCCGGTGGTGTCACAGTCCATCAGGAAGCTGATCGTCCCCGTCGGGGCCAGCACCGTTGCCTGCGCATTGCGATAGCCGTGCTCCTCGCCCGCGGTGACGGTCTCCTCCCAGGTCGCCCGCGCGGCCGCCAGCAGGACCGAGTCCACGCATGATGAGTCGGGGATCGCGTACGTAGCGTCGCGATGCATCCGCATCACCGCGTTGTGGGCCTCGCGGTTCTCGTGGTAGCGGTCATACGGACCGATCGCGCTGGCGATCCGCGCCGAGCCGAGGTACCCACGGCCGGTC
>JALYTU010000460.1 GCA_030854125.1 Actinomycetota bacterium
ACCCGGGCGCGCGCGCGATCGGGGCGACGGCGGTCATGCGCCCCGTCACCGGAACGCGTCACATGGCGATCCGCTTTGACCTGCTCAGCCCGGGGCCGGGCGGGATCGTGACCGAGATCCGGGGTGGTGATCTCGGTCGGTTCACGGCGCCGCCCAACCCGACCCTCGGCCAGCTGCCGGCCGACGTCTGGCGTGTGCACAAGCTCGTCGTGCCGCTCGCGGCGCCCGCCGTCTACCGTCTGCGCGTCGAGTTTCGCTGGACCGGCCGCTCCGGGCACGTGCTCTCGACAGCGACCCGCCTGGGCCCGACCTGCCGTCAGCGTGAGCTGCGTCCCGATCTCGTGGTGCGCTCGATCACCGTCACCGCGGTTCGGAATCGGCCCAACCGGGATCTCTACAGCGCCCTGATCGCCAACACTGGCGATTCGGCGGCGGGGCCGTTCTCGGTGCTGTTCGCCCCCGCCGACGGCTCGCCGGCGTCCACGCGGCAGGTCCGCTCGCTGGCGGCTCGCAGCCAGCGCGCGGTCAGCTTCCTCGGACCGCTGTGCACGAGCACCAGCGCCCCGACGATCACCGCCGACTCGGCGCTGCAGGTGTTCGACCTCAACCGCAACGACAACGCGCTGGCCGCGACCTGCCCGGCCACCGCCAGCGGTTGAGCTGCGCCCGGGCGCGGGCCCGACGGCCGCGGATCGGAGCGGGGCCGGGCGCTACACTCAGTGGCCTGATGAACACCGAAATTCACCCCACCTACGTCGAGGCCCACGTGCGCTGTACGTGCGGCAACGAGTTCACCACGCGCTCGACGAAGTCACAGATTCATGTCGAGGTCTGCTCCGCGTGCCACCCCTTCTACACCGGTCGTCAGAAGTTGATCGACACCGGTGGTCGGGTGGAGCGCTTCCAGCGGCGTGTGGCCAAGGGCCGGCGCAGCAGCGCGGCACGGCCCACCGCCGGCTGATCGCCGGCGGGACGCCATGAGCACGGGCGGCGATGAACTGCTGGTCGCCGCCCGTGACGCCCCCGTTGGTGGCCAGGCCGTGCTCGAGGGCGTGATGATGCGCGGTGTCGCCCACTGGGCGGTCGCGGTCCGCGCGCCCGCGCCCGAGGCGGCCCCGGAGGGCACGCTGGGCGAGATCGAGGTTCGCGACTTCCCACTCGTTCCGTGGTCGCGCAAGCGCCGCGCCTACCGGCTGCCGGTGATTCGGGGTGTGGTGGCGCTGGGCGAGTCACTGGGCATCGGCCTGCGCGCCCTGGGCATCTCAGCCAACGCCCAGCTGCCACCCGGCGAGGAGGGGGAGGCCGGTGATCAGGAGATCTCGGGTGCCGCCTGGACCGGGACAGTGCTCGTCTCGGTCGTGTTCGCGATCGGCCTGTTCTTCGTCGTGCCGGTCGGGCTGACCAGCCTGATCAAGGGCCAGCTCGGCTCCTCGGTGCTGTTCTGGGTCGTCGAGGGGGTGCTGCGGACGAGCATCTTCCTCGGCTACCTCGTGCTGCTCTCCAAGATCCGGGACCTGCGCCGGGTGTTCGAGTACCACGGCGCGGAGCACAAAGTGATCTCCTGCTATGAGGCCGGGGAGGAGCTGACCCCCGCTGGGGCCCAGCGCTACTCACGTCTGCATCCTCGCTGCGGGACGAGCTTTTTGCTGATCGTGATGATCATGGCCATCTTCGTGTTCGCCCCGGTCGGACTGCCGTCGTGGTGGATCCTCGTGTTGACGCGGATCCTCGGCGTGCCGCTGATCGCCGGGCTGTCGTTCGAGGTCATCAAGTGGGCCGGGCGAAACCGTGCCCGACCCTGGGTCCAGACGATCATGTACCCCGGACTGCAGCTCCAGCGCCTGACCACGCGCGAACCCGATCTCGATCAGCTCTCGGTGTCGATCGCCGCGCTGCAGGCGGTGCTCGCGCTCGAGACCCCCGGAGCCAGCGCCGAGGACCTGATGGGCCTCGAAGTCGTCGCCTGAGCGCCGTTTTCGCGGCCCGAGCATTCGGGTAGCTCTGACTCAGATTCCACCGACCAAGGAGAACGACATGTCTGATGGAAATGTTGACGACGCCAAGGGCCGCGTCAAGGAAGCGGCCGGCGATCTCACCGGTGACCAGAGCCTGAAGAACGAGGGCAAGGTCGACAAGGCCAGCGGCAAGGTCAAGGACGCGGTGGGCGACACCGCCGACAAGGTCAAGGACGCGGTCAACCCCAAGCACTGAAGGTCCCTGAGCGTCGGGCGGGGCCGGCTGCGGCCGTCTCCGCCGACCGCCGTCCCGCTCGCCCGCGCCGGTCCCCGGCGGGCTCATAGACTCGCTGGCATGATCGACGATCTCGTGGGCCAGATCGAGGGGCGCTTCTTGACGCTGGAGGGAGAGCTCGCCGATCCCTCGGTGATCGGCGACCGTGAGCGCTTCACGACGGCCAGCCGCGCCTACCGTGAGCTCGAGCCGGCCGCCAAGCTGGCGGGCGAGTACCGGCGAGCCGCCAACGACGCCGACGGAGCCCGTGAGCTGCTCGCCGAGGGCGAGGACGCCGAGCTGCGCGCCCTTCTGGACAGCTCGCGCGCGCGGCTGGGCACGCTGGAGGAGGAGATCCGCCTGGCCATGGTCGAGCGCGATCCCAACGACGACAAGAACGTGATCGTTGAGATCCGGCCCGGCGCGGGTGGCGACGAGGCTGCCATCTGGGCCGGGGACCTGTACCGGATGCTCACGCGCTATGCCGAGCACCGTGGCTTCAAGATCGAGCCCCTGTCGACCGGAGACGGCGACTTCACCTTCGCCGTCAAGGGCAACGGCGCCTACTCCGTGTTCAAGTACGAGGGCGGCACGCATCGCGTTCAGCGCGTGCCCGAGACCGAGTCCCAGGGCCGGGTCCACACCTCGACGGCGACCGTCGCGGTGCTGCCCGAGGCTGAGGAGGTCGAGGTCGGTCTCGACGACAACGATCTGCAGATCGACGTCTACCGCAGCTCGGGCCCGGGCGGCCAGTCGGTCAACACGACCGACTCCGCGGTCAGGATCACCCACAAGCCGACCGGGATCGTGGTGTCGATGCAGGACGAGAAATCTCAGCTGCAGAACCGCGAGCGGGCGATGCGCGTGCTGCGCGCGCGGATGTACGAACGCGCGCTGGCCGAGCAGCAGGCCGAGCTGGGCGCCAGTCGGCTGGCGCAGGTCGGCACCGGAGACCGGGCCGAGAAGATCCGCACCTACAACTACGGCGAGAAGCGCGTTAAGGACCACCGCATCAACCTGCTGGTCCACAATCTCGATGCGATCCTGATGGGTGAGCTCGACGAGCTCACCCACGCCCTGCAGGACGACGAGAAGCGGCGACGTCTGGAAGAGAAGGCGGGTGGCTGAGGGGCGCAGCGCGACGGCGCGCGGGCCCGTGGGCCTGGCCCTCGCCGAGGGCCGCGATCGCCTGGCCGCAGCGGGATGCCAGAGCCCGCGGCTGGATGCCGAGCTGCTGCTCGCCTCGGTGCTGGGC
>JALYTU010000461.1 GCA_030854125.1 Actinomycetota bacterium
CACCACCTTCAGCGCATTGAGGCGCTGCAGCTCGTCGTCGACCGACAGGCCCAGGACCGCCAGCACGAGGATGCCCTGGGCGGCTCCGAAGTAGCCGCCGTAGATGCCGCCGGCGAAGACGGCCAGCGTGGCCAGCGGGCCGGCATGGCGCCGGCGGCGCGTTCGCTCGTCGCCGCCGCGCAGGATCGCCAGCCGCGGCTGGGCGAGGATCAGCACGAGCGCGATGACGATGAACGCGGGAACGATCGCCTTGAACGCTGACGCGGGCAGGGTCAGCAGCAAAACCGCGCCCACGATCCCGCCGCTGACCGAGGCGGCCGCGAGACGGGCGACGCGCGTGCGCTGCCCGGTCAGCTCGCGGCGATAGCCGATCGCGCCACTCAGCGAGCCCGGCACGAGCCCGATCGTGTTGGAGACGTTGGCCACCACCGGCGCGTAGCCGAACCCCAGCAGCACCGGGAAGGTGAACAGGGTCCCGCTGCCGACCACCGTGTTGATCGTGCCCGCGACGATCCCCGCGGCGAAGATCGCGACCGCGTGCAGGAGGCTGATGGCGGCGAGACAGGCCATGTCGACTCCATCATGCCCGGGACGGCACTAAGCCCACCGCCGGGGCAGGGTGAGGCGGTCAGCCCCGGCGCAACGGGCGAAGTGCGGCCTCGAGGCGGATCAGCTCATCGAGCATCGCCGCGGCCGCCTCGGTCATCGTGGCGTTGGGCTCGATCGCCCCGTCCTTGATGAATTGCGCGACGAACGGAATGTTGACCGACGGTCCCGAGGGCATCATCGACAGGGCGGTCACGACCTGCTTGAGCTGCTGCACCGCCCGGGTGCCGGCGGCGACCCCACCGTAGGAGACGAAACCGACCGGCTTGTAGAGCCACTCGCGGTGCAGATAGTCGATCGCGTTCTTCAGTGGCGCCGGGTAGCCGTAGTTGTATTCGGAGGTGACCATCACCACCGCGTCGGCGCGGGCCACGATCTCACTCCAGGCGCGCGTGTGCTCCTGGCGGTAGTCCCCCAGACGCGGATGCTTGGGCTCGTCGAGGAACGGAAGCTCGAACTCGACTAGATCGACAAGCTCAAGCTCAAAACCGCCGTGCGCGGTCACGCGCTCGGCAAACCATCTGCCCACCGGCAGCCCGACCCGGCCGGGTCGGGTGCTGGCGATGATCACGAGCAGGCGAGGCATGCTTCTCAGCGAGCGTGGGTCGCGCGATGCGATCAGGACTCAAGCCGCTGCGGCAGCCCGAACTCGGCGAACAGCTCGGTGTTGAGGTAGTTGTGGATCGCGGTGACCTCGCCGCCCTTGAGCTCGATGACCTGGATCGACCACGGTTCATGACCCCCCTCGGGGGCCGGCTTGTACTGCGCAAAGGCGGGGCAGCCGTTGGCCCGGGTGGCGATCAGGTGACTGCCGCGGCAGCCGATTCCGGGGCCGAGCAGCCAGCGGCTGACCTCGAGCGGACCGCGCAGCCACAGGGCGTGCGGCGGCATCGAGAATGCGGCGTCCTCGCGCAGGAGGGTGACGAGGGTCTCGATGTCATAGGCCTCGAAGGCGGCCACATAGCGTGCCAGCAGCTCCTCGTCGTCGGCCTCCAGGGCCGTCTCGTCGCTCTCGAGCTCGAGCCGATCCAGCGTGGCCCGAGCCCGCTGCAGCGCGCTGTTGACCGACGCGACGCTCGTGTCGAGCAGCTCGGCGACCTCCGCGGCATGCCAGTGCAGGACCTCGCGGAGGATCAGGACGACCCGCTGGCGCGGGGGCAGGTGCTGCAACGCGGCGACGAACGCCAGCCGGATCGTTTCGCGCAGGCCGGCGAGCTCGGCCGGGTCCCCGGAGTCCGGTAGCGCCCGAGTGTCGGAGATCGGCTGCACCCAGGTGGCGTCAGAGCGCAGCCCGAGCACCGCGGTCTCGGTCGTGGCCGGCGAGACGAGATCCATCGGCCGAGCCCGGCGCTGAGGCCGCTGGGGCATGTCCAGGCAGACGTTGGTGGCGATCCGATACAGCCAGGATCGCAGCGTCGCCCGGCGCTCGAACGCGTCCCGGGACCGCCAGGCGCGCAGGAACGTCTCCTGCACGGCATCCTCGGCCTCCGAGCCGGCCCCGAGCATCCGGTAGCAGTAACCGGTCAGCTCACGGCGATGGTTCTCCATCGCGCTGGCGAACGGATCGGCAACGCCGAACGGCAGAGTGTCGAGAACGGCTCCCATGGTCCTCATCGTAGCCACTAAGGTCGCTGATATGAGCCCCGAAACCCTCTCCGCCGAGGCCCTGCGAGGGCACTTTGAAGGGCGCCTGGTCCGCCTGGAACCGCTTGCCCTCGCGCACGCCGACGGGCTGCGGGCGGCGGCGACCGACTCGGACATGTTCACCTGGATGCCGGTCGACATGGCGTCCTCTGCTGCCGCGCTGAGCGCATGGCTCACCGACTCGCTCGCCCAGGCGCAGGCCGGCGACGCGGTGCCCTACGCGATCCTGGCCGCCGACTCGGACCGGGTCCTGGGCTCCACGCGGTTTCTCGAACTGCGCTTCGAGCACCTGCGAGCCGAGATCGGCTGGAGCTGGGTGACACGCCCAGCGTGGGGAACCGGGGTCAACGTCGAGACCAAGCTGCTGCTGCTCGAGCACGCCTTCGAGCGAGCCGGCCTGCGGCGCGTGGAGTTCAAGACCGACGCCCGCAACGAGCGCTCGCGCGGGGCCCTGCTCGCCCTCGGGGCCAGCTTTGAGGGCATCCTGCGCACCCACATGGTCGTTGCGCGGGGGGCGCGGCGGGACTCGGCCTACTTCTCGGTCATCGATCAGGAGTGGCCGACCGTCAAGCGCCAGCTGCAGGCCCGGCTGGCCGCGCAGTAGCGCCCGCCCCTTTCCTTCACCGTCGCCTGCGCCGGCGGCGGGTTCGCGCAACCCACTAGCCTCATCAAGCGCCGATGGCAGGGTCGATTGCAAGAGCCGCGATGGCTGCGGGGGTGATGACGGCCGCGCTGGCGGGGCCTGTCGGCTCCGCCTTGGGCGCGACCGTGGCCGTGGGCGGCGCATCGGCGTCATTGCTCCGCGCGCGGGTGATCGGACCGGCGCCATCGCGCCAAACCGTGCACATGACGGTTACCCTGCGCCCGCGCGATCTCACCGCGCTGATCGGCTATGCCCACGCGGTCTCGACACCGGGCACCGCGGTGTACGGTCACTATCTGACGCCCGCGCAGTTCGCCGCCCGCTTCGGCGCCGCCCCCGCTCGAGCCACCCTCGTGCGCCGCTGGCTGCGTTCGCGCGGGCTGACGCCGGGGCGGTTGAGCGCTGGGGCGCTCTCGATCCCGGTGACCGCGACCGCCGGACGGCTGCAGCACGCCCTGGGAATCTCGCTGGCCCGACTGGCCCTGCCCGGCGGCCGTCGGGCAATGGCGGCCCGCGCGGCGCCGGTGGTCTCCAATGCGGTCGCGGGCGCGGTCCAGTCGCTGGTCGGTTTGGACACACTCGCGC
>JALYTU010000462.1 GCA_030854125.1 Actinomycetota bacterium
TCCGAGATCAGGCCCCGAGCTCGGCGTGGTGCTTCAAGCCGGCGCCAGCCAGAAGCAGAAGTCCGCTACGCGTGCCTACGCCGGCGACGAAGCAGGAGCCGTCGCGCGGGCAGGTTGCGACTTCTGCTTCGGCACTGAGCGGGTTTGGCGGAAACGCAGTCTCGTCGTCTGTCGCTCCGGCGTCGAGGCGCGGGGTCCGGACCGGCATCGCGATTTGCGATGGCCGCTGCTTCAGGTTTAGGGCTGCGGGGCTGAGCGCTCGGTGGTGACGCTGTGGCCGGTGGCGGCGGCGAGGTCGTGGCTGGTGGGGGCGCTATCGGGGTCGATGAATCTTTGGATGAGCAAGCCATCCACCGTAGCGAGCATCACCGAGGCGAGGTGGCGGGCGCTGTCGTGGTCGATCGCATCGTGAAGCGAGTCGGTGAGCAGGCCCGCGACGCGGTCGCGCTGGCGGTTGTAGTGCACGGCGAGTTGCTCGCGGAGCTCCGGCGAACGGGCGCTTCGAGCGAGCGCTTCGATGTAGGCGTGGAAGAAGGGCCGGATCGAGTCGTATTCGTCAAGCACGGTCCGTAGCGAGTCCGTCAGTGACAGCGGCCCGGGCCCAGGGTCGATGTGCGTGGCGCGGATGATCGCGTCAGCCCATTCTTCAAAGGCGAGCCCGATCGCTTCGTTGAGAAGCGCCTCTTTTGAGCCAAAGTGGTAGCCGATCGATCCAAGGTTGGTCTTCGATGCGGCGACGAGATCCCGGGCGGTGATGTTGCCGTAGGTGCGCTCGCGCAGCAGTGTGCGTGCCGCCTCGAGCAGCTTGGTGCGATGGGTTGATCGGTCGAGGGTTGACACTCTGATTAGATTAGACCATTGTATAAGACGTTGTCTTACACGTTGGTCAAGCACAGGGAGCTATAGCAGGTGCCGTCACCGTCAGCCGCCGGATCAGAACCAGTGGTAGCGACCGGGATCGAGCGGCCGACGCCGCGTATCGCGACAGCCGCCGACGTACCGCGGCTGGCACACGCGCTCGCCGACGCGTTCGTCAACGACCCCCTGTACACGTGGATGCTGCCGGGCAGGCTGCGGATCAACCCGCGGCTTCGGGCGATGTTCACGGCAGAGATGGAGTCGTACGGACTGGCGAATGGCGGGACCGTGTGGACGACGCTCGACTACGACGGCGCGGTGATCGAACTGCCGCCCGGCGCCTGGAAGATGCCGACATCCATGACAGGCAAAGAGGCGCTCACGTGGCTGCGGGCGTTCGGGACGCGAATGAGGCTCGCGGCCAGTGTGCAGCGGGCGATGGAGGCGCGACATCTTCGCGAGCCCCACTTCTACTTGCGGATCGTCGGGGTCCGAACCGCGCGCCGGGGACAAGGCCTGGGATCGGCGCTCATGCAGCCGACGCTCCAGAGATCTGATTCGGCCGGGCTGCCGGCATACATCGAGGCCAGTACCCAGCGCAGCGCTGCACTGTACGAGAGACTCGGGTTCGTGCACCTGGGCGCGCTCGAGCTGCCAGATGGCGGACCGCCAATCTGGCCGATGCGACGGCCTCCGGCAGGGTCCGCGCACCACGCCACGGAGGACTAAGCGGCGGGCGACACCCGCGGCGACACCCGCGGCGACACGGGGAGCAGGACGGGATCGCGCGCGACAGGCGGTCCAAAAAATCGGCGACAGCAAGCACGGCTCGATGACATCGATCCGACTCGAAGAGTTCTCCCTTCACGAACCAGCGGGCGCCAGCGCGGAGATCGGGGCGGTCGACCTGCACTGCTGCTTTAGATCGGCCGAGTCCCAGAGGAGAAGCCCGCTGCTCGTGCCTGCGCCGGCGACGAAGGAGCAGTGATGGTCGAGGCGCGTCCACTCCCCAGGTGCCGATCGGGCTTGATCACGGTTGTGCGGCGAAGACGTGGGCAACGGCTCCGCCGCTGAACGCGGTGGTGCTGATCGGCGCGATAGTGAGCGGCGCGAGGAAGATCCGCTCGCCTGCGCCCAGGAGGACCGGGTGGATGACAAGGCGGTACTCGTCGATCAGGCCGGTCCTAACCAGCGACCGCGCGAACCGCACACCGCCCTGGGCGAGCAGGTACCCGTCGGAGCGCTCCTGCTTGAGCTGCGTGACGGCTTCGGTCACGTCGCCAGCGGCGATCGTCGTCTCGCCCCAGTCGGCGGACGCGAGCGAGTTTGAGAAGACGACCTTAGGGATCTCGTTCATTGGCTTAGCGAACGGCCCAGACGCGCCGGGCCAAAAGCCGGCCCACTCCGCGTAGGTGGTGGCGCCCACGAGGTGCACGCCGGCGTTGCTCACGGTCTCCACGACCCACCTGGCGGAGTCCTCGGAGCGTCCCGCAGTTTTCCAGTCGGCGCTCCCGTCAGACGACGCGACGTAACCGTCGAGCGAAACGGACATCTTCAGGACCAGTGAGGCCATTTCGCTGCTTCCTTCCGGGATGGATGACCCGAGCTGCTCGAGTCGGGGGTTGATACGCAGACTCCAGACCACCGCGAAACTAATCGCCACCGGCTCCATCGCCGCACCAGCGCTCCCGCGCAGACGGGGTCGCGACGGTGGCGCGACCGGCCCGCGCCACTTCGGCTCTCGCCCCTGTGAGTCGAAGCGGCAGTACGGCTGAGACGCCTGAGTCGGCGACAAACCAGAAATGGACCTCCTCCTCTGTGGTGGACACGCTTGGCTGATCAGGGCGGTCTGCTGAGCCGGGAAGGCCATCGTGCCATTGGCCCTTCGTGAGTCGCGGGTCCAGAGCAGGTGAGATCATGTCCCCCCGTGAGCCCTGATGAACGAGAGTCAGCTGGCCTTCCCTTCATGGGGACGCTCGTTTGGAAATGGACTCTCCTTGCGCCGCTCGTCATTGGCGTCGGTGGATGGCTGTGGAACGGTGGCATTTACTCGCAGGCAGCGTGCCGGCGGGGCGAGCCATTGCCGTCTGAGACGCTCTTTGGCTGGGCAGCGCTGCTCGCGATCGCGGTGCTTGCGACGATCGTGCTCGCGCGACGCGAGCGGCTCAGGCTCGTCGAGACTGCAACCGCTGCAGTGACCGTTGCTGGACTGGGCGCGTTCGCCGTCATCCTCGCCGGCGCCGTCTGGTTCATTGCTCATGGCTGCGCATCCTGAGAGCCGTGAACGCGCGTTTGCGGCGGCTGGAAGAGCGCCCGGCGACGATGCGGCCGCTCCTGGCCGGCACCCGCGTTCACGGACGTCCGGGCACCAGACCTCCCGTCTACACCGGTGCTGATGCTGCCGCTTTTGCATCGGCCGGCGCCCGAAGCAGCAGCCGATCGCTCGTGCCTGGTCCGGCGACGGAGCGGAAGCTAGAGCCGAGCGCCGCGGAGTTCCGCTTACGCACGATCGCTAGCGGGAAGCCTGCTAGCACTCGAGCCGCCGGGTGCTCGATTTCCGCGCAAGGCATGGCGGACATGCCGTCGCGCAGAAGCTGGCGATTGCGTAGGCA
>JALYTU010000463.1 GCA_030854125.1 Actinomycetota bacterium
CCGTGGGGACGGTCCCGGGACCCACCGGGGCGGCGGGCGCGACCGGGAGCGCTCCTGCCAGCCGGGCCAGCAGCACGACGACACCGATCAGCGCGAAGGGCAGCGCCGCGGCGAGCACGAGCACGATCCACCGCCATAGCGGGTGCCCCCGGCGGCGGGCGCGGGCCAAGCCGTCGATCGTGGTCAGCAGCACCGGAACGATCAGGGCGAGCACGAAGATCGAGAGGGCCCAGCCGGGGACCACCTTGCCGTCGAGCAGCAGATACGGCGAGGCGGCGGGAACCGGAGCGCCGCTGTCCAGCGCGGAGAGCGTGGCCAGCACACCGCGACCGACCGCCGTCAACTGGTTGGCCCCGGCCAGAGCGCTCGCGGGGGCAGGGCCGCGCTCGCCGGTCAGGGAGACGAGCACCGCGGGTACGCCGAGGTCACCGAAGGGCGCCTGCTCGGACAGGGTGAGCGGGAAGGCGAGATGCAGGTACTGCCCGAACAGACTTGTCCCGGTGGGCCCGATCGACGCCTGGGTGCGCAGCTCGGCACCGAGCGTGTTGCGCAGCACCGGTGAGGCGACGTTGGGTGACGTGGACCACGGCACGACGATCGGCTGCTGCAGATGCCGACTGGCGAGATCGCCGAGCACGATCACCGCGTCGATCGGTCCCGCAACCGTGGTCGCGAGCCGGAGCGCACCCGCGGTGCCCTGCGCACCGGTCGTCGAGGCAAGCACGACCGTCCGGTGCAGAGTCTCGCCGGCAAGGTCGCGAGCGAGCTCGATCAGCGTCGCGGTGCCCGACAACGCAGCGGTGGCCGGCGAGCCGCGGGCATCACGGTGAGCGACGATCACCAGACTGCCGGCCTGCACGCTGCCGGGACGGACCGCCACCACGTTCTCCAGTGTCCGGGCGCCATCGGCGGTCTGGCCGGTGAACGTGTCCGTGGTCACGCTGAAGGCGCCCTTGCTGACGCTACGCACGTCGGTGGCGACCTGGGTCGCGAGGTCCTGGTCAGCCGCCGAGCCGGGAGGGCGCGGAGGCTGGCCCTTGGTCAGCTGTGCGGTCGTGGCAGCGACGTTCTGGCCGTTGAACGCGTCCGGCGCCAGCGGCGAGGTGAGCGCGCTCTGCTGGTCCTGGAGCGAGAAGGCGAGCACGAGCACGGCCAGCACGACGACCGTCAGGCCGGTCCGGTAGATGCGCGGATCGAGCATCGGTCCTCTTTATAGCGGCCTGGTCTGTGACCGGCCGGCATACAGGTGCCCGCCCGAAACCCCTACCCTTTGCGGGAGAGAGAGCTTGCCTGACCGATCCGCGCGCATCCTGCTCGTCGACGACGAGCAGTCGATCCAGACCCTGCTCTCCTACCCCCTGCGCAAGGAGGGCTACGAGGTGGTCCAGGCGACCGACGGCCGCCAGGCGCTCGAGCGCTTCGACGAGCAACCGTTTGACCTCGTCGTGCTCGACGTGATGCTGCCCCACGTCGACGGACTCGAGGTGTGCCGCCGGCTGCGCAGCCGCAGCTCGGTGCCAATCATCATGCTGACCGCCAAGTCTGAGGAGATCGACAAGGTAGTCGGGCTGGAGCTCGGGGCCGACGACTACATCACCAAGCCGTTCTCGCTGCGTGAGTTCTCCAGCCGCATCAAGGCTGCTCTGCGCCGCATCGAGATGAGCCGGCCGGCCGAGACCGCCCCGGACGAGGCGCCGCTCGAGGTCGGCGCCCTGCGGATCGACTTCCCCAAACGCACCGTCCGGATCCGCGGCGACGACGCCCAGCTGACCTACGTCGAGTTCGAGATCCTGTCGGCGCTCGCCCGGGCGCCCGGACGTGTGTTCACCCGCGACATGCTGCTGGCCAGGATCTGGGGGGACTCGGCGTACCGCGATCCGCGGACGATCGACGTCCACATCCGCCATCTGCGCGAGAAGGTCGAGTCAGACTCCAAGGATCCCGAGTACCTGTTCACCGTGCGCGGGGTCGGATACCGCTTTCGCGACACGGAGCCCTGAGCCATGCCGGGCGTGCTGCGCCTTTCGCTCGCCACCAAGCTGGCGATCCTCTTCTTCACGATCACCCTGGTCGCGATCGGCTCGCTGTACCTCTACATCGCGCCCGGCCTTCAGTCACGACTGATTGACGCCAAGCTGCACCAGCTCGCGGTGTCGGCGCAGACGCGCTCAGGGGCGATCCGGCGCACCGTCGGCAGTTCGACCGCGCTGCCCCGCGTCCGCGAGCTCGTGGTGCGTGCGGGTGGCGTCACCAACCAGCGGGTGACCCTGCTGTCGGTCAACCGCGCGCAGGGCGCCCTGCAGCTGTCCACCCAAGCCGACTCCAGCAACCCGGCCGCCAGCGGGGCTCTACGCTTCCCGCTCGCCCGCCGGGCGATCGCATCGGACCGGCTGGTCTCCGGCACCGAGACGATCGACCAGGGGATCACCGCCGAGGCCGCGGTGCCGATCGTGTTCGCGGGCCGGGTGGCGGCGGTGATCGTCTATTCCTCGCCCGTCGGCGACATCGTGCACACGGTGGCCACCGTGCGCCACGAGATCCTCGTCGCCGGCGCGATCGCCCTGGCGCTGGCGCTGATCGCCAGCTACCTGGTCGCGCGGGCCCTGGCTCAGCGCGTCAAGCGGCTCGAGCTGGCCGCCAAGCAGGTCGCCGCCGGCGAGTTCGGGCCGCCGATCCCGGTGGACTCCTCCGATGAGCTCGGCGCGCTCGCGGTCGCCTTCAACGATATGCAGTCCCAGCTCGAGCAGCTCGAGCTGACCCGCAAGAAGTTCATCGCGACCGCCTCGCACGAGCTGCGCACCCCGGTCTTCTCACTCGGCGGTTTCGTCGAGCTGCTCGAGGACGATGACCTCGATGCCGACACGCGGCGGCGCTTCCTGGATCAGGTCCGTGATCAGGTCCAGCGCCTGGGCAAGCTGTCGGTCAACCTGCTGGACCTCTCCCGGCTGGAGTCCGGCTCGCTGGAGCTGCGCCCCGAGGAGGTCGACCTCGCGGAACTGACGCGTTCGGTCTCCGGAGAGTTCGAACCAACCCTGCACCAGCACGACGCGCGTCTGGAGCTGCGGCTTCCCGGCCGCCGGATCGAAGCCCAGTGCGATCCCGTGCGAGTCGCTCAGATCATGCGCATCCTGATCGACAACGCGCTGACCCACACGCCGCCGGGCACCCAGATCGTCGTCACCGCCGGGCGGGATAACGGACGGATTCGGCTCGCCGTCCGCGACAACGGCGCCGGAATCGACCCCCAGACCGCAGCCCGGATCTTCGAGCCCTTCTACACCGCCGACGACGCTCAGGGATCGGGGCTGGGACTGACCATCGCCTCCGAGCTGGCGGAGCGGATGGCGGGCGCACTGACGGTGCGCTCGGACTCGGGCGTGACGGAATTCACGCTCGAGATCCCCGCCTAGCGCAGCGATCCGGCCGCGCTCAGAAGTCCCAGTCAGCGAGCAGCCGCAGCCAGATCTCG
>JALYTU010000029.1 GCA_030854125.1 Actinomycetota bacterium
ACCTCGCCCCAGGGCTTGACCGACCCTGCCTCGAGGTCGGTGTTTCCACCGTCATCGGGGTACAGGGACCGGTGTTCGATTCGCACGGCATCCTCGGTGGTCATGGGTCCCGGCCCTTCGGATTCGACCTCGACGTGGGTGCGCAGGTCAAGCACCACCTCGAGCGTCTCGTGGTCGACCAATCGGCGGATGTCCCGTGCGGTCAGGGACTGGAGGTTGTCGGCACGCAGTAGGACGCGGGGCAGCACGGCACGGGCGTTGGCCGTGCCGTCGAGATCCAGCCAGCGAGCGGGTCGGGTCTCAGAACTCATGTGCGCATGGTCGCACGCCGTTCGGTGGGAGCGGTTGGCTCGCGGCACGGTACGCTGCGCGGATGGAGCCCGCCCGCGCAGGCGATCTCGTTCGCGTTGGGGGCGGTGGCCCGGCGCTCGACGGAATCGTGTTCGACACCCCGAGCAGCTCGAAGGTCGCGGTGGCGGTGATGGATCCTCACCGCGGTCCTCTGTTCCGCACGGTCCACCCGGACGCTTTGTCCGAGCGCTCGGAGGAGGGTCCCCACGATCGAGCGCTGCGTCTTCTTCTCCGCAGGACGCCCCCGCCGGCCCGCGGCGAGACGCGAGGGGCAGGACGCGGAGGCCGGGGGCGCGCCGGCTACACACGATCGGCGACCCACCGCTCGACAGGTCGCTGACGCGTCGCGGTTCACGGCCTCGGCATCGCGCCGGGACCCCTCCGCGCCGGATCAGCCGTTCCGTTATGGTCCGCCGCCGACCGCACCGGACGTTTCGTCAGAGGAGAAAGAGGATGAGGTTTCAATCAGTCACAGCCGCCTGCACGGCTGCGGTGGTCTTGGCGCTCGGGGCGGGTGCGGCCCAGGCGGCGGCGCCTGCCGACTATGCCCAGGTGGCACGCAACATCATTCCCTCCGGCCAGCCCGGTGGCTTTCCCTTCCCCGCGGGAGCCAGCACGCAGGCTCAGATGTACAACGCGCTCACTCCGCTGGGCGGCAACGTCACAAACGCCGATCTGTTCTCCGATTTCAAGTCCGAGGCGTTCGGCCTCGGCAGCGATGGTCCTGGGACGCTGGAGCCGGTTCCGATGGCTGGCGTCTCGATCATCCGCGACCGCTTCGACGTGCCGCACGTCTCCGCGAGCACCCACAACGGCGGCGTCTGGGCCGCAGGTTGGATCACCGCCGAGGATCGCGGACTATTGCTCCAGCAGGCTCGTTATGACTCGCTCGTGGCCGCGATCGACGCCCCCGGTCTCAGCGCGATCGGATTGGTCGAACACCTCAAGAACTTCGTTCCCAGTCAGAGAACCGAGAGCGTGGTCGGCCGGCAGACCCAGGTCCTGCTCAACGCCGGGCCCGAGGGCCGCGCTGTCCTGCACGACATCGACATCTACCTGACCGGGATCAACGCCTACCTGACGGCGACCCACTCCACCGAGGCGCCGTTCACCCGGACCGATATCTACGCGTTCAACGCGCTCAAGGACCAGTTCTTCGGCGAAGGCGGCGGCGACGAGGCCAACCGCTCGATGTTTCTGGGCGCACTCGAGCGACGGCTCGGCGTCAAGAAGGGCTACAGCGTCTTCAGCGACCTGCGTCAGAACCTCAACGCCGGCAGCCCGACGACCGTCGACGGGACGTTCAACTACGAGCACGCTCCGGCCAAGCCCGGCGCGCCGGGCAGCGTCGTGCTGAACCCAGGCAGCTTCAAGACGACACCCGCGGCTCCGGCGGCGGTGACGGCCAATGTTCAGGGTCTGGAGCCGCGCCCCCACGCCTCCAACGAACTGATGGTGGAGGGCAGGTACTCCGCCACGGGGCATCCGCTGCTGGTGGGCGGTCCGCAGGTGGGCTACTTCTATCCCGGACTCACCCTCGAGATCGACATGCACGCCCCGGGTCTCGATTGGCGGGGCGCCACCTCCGCCCCATTTCCGGGGTACATGCTGATCGGCCGCGGGCCTGACTTCGCCACCACGCTGACCTCAGCCGGGGCCGACGACACCGATCAGTTTGTCGAGTCGCTGTGCGACCACAGCACCACCCGATACGTCTACAAGGGCAGGTGCCTGAAGATGCAGCGGTTCGATGCCGGAAAGGTCCTGACCAAGACCGGGAGCACGCCGGTGACGTTCATGACGACGGTCAACGGTCCCATCGTCGGCTACGCGACGGTCGGCAGGCACAAAGTTGCGATCGCGTCCAAGCGCGCCAGCTACGGCAAGGACGTGCTCGACCTGCTCTATAACCGTCGGCTGTCCGACGGACAGGTGCACAGTCCGCAGTCCTTCATCACCGCGGCGGCGCTGACCCCCCAGACGTTCAACTCGTTCTACGTCGACGCCAAGCATGTCGCCGAGATCACCACCGGGCTGCTGCCGCTGCGGGCCAAGGGCACCGACCCGAGCCTTCCCACCGTTGGCAACGGCCAGTACGAATGGCAAGGCTTCCTATCGACCAAGGGTCATCCTCAGGGAATCGACCCAAGCCACACGCCCACCACGGGCACGCTGGTCAACTGGAACAACGTCTCCGCCCACGGCTTCGGCTCTGCGGACGACGCGTGGGGTGGCAACGGATCAGTGGCCCGGGTGTCGCTGCTCAACCAAGATCTCGCCCGCCATCGTACGAGCGGGAAGTGGACGCTCGCGGGGGTTACCTCGGCGATGAACCAGGCCGCAACCTCAAACGTCCTCGGCGTGGAGGCGGTGCCGCTGCTGGCGAAGGTGCTCAGGGGCTCCAAGGCCCCCAACCAACAGGCGGCCGCGATGCTCTCGCTGCTTGTCGCGTGGAACAGGAGCGGCGCCAGCCTGCTGGACCGCAACGGCGACGGCAAGATCGACAACCCCGGTGAAGCGATCATCAATGTCGCGTGGCCGAGGATCGCCGACGCGTTTATGAAGCCGGTGGTCGGCCAGCAGCTGTCAGAGCTGAACTCACTGTTCGGCCAGTTCGACGCGCCCCCCGGCGGTCAGTACAACGGCTGGTATCAGTACTTCACGCGCGACATCAACAAGCTGCTGCGCATCAGGCAGCCACAGCCGTTCGGCAACAGCTACTGCGGCAAGGGCAACCTGCGCCGCTGCCAGCAGTCGCTGTGGACGGCGATCGCGTCGGCCGGTCAACGGCTGACCACGCAACAGGGTACGGCCACGCCGTCGGCTTGGCACGCCAGCGCGTCGGCGATCGCCATCAAGTTCGCGCCGCTCAACGTCTTCACGATGAGCTACACCAACCGACCAAGCGGGATCCAGCAGGTCATCTCGTTCCGCGGTCACCGCTGAACGAGACGTTTCGTCAGGTCCCGCCCGTCAGCTCATAGACGTTCGCGGCGGGGTTCGCCATCACGCGCGCGGCCATCTCCCGCTTGAGGAGGTCCAGCCGCGCATCCTCCTTCAGGCTGCGCTGCTTGCGCGCCAGCCCGATGAACTCGTCGGTCACGAATCCCTCGCGGAGCACGAGCGTCACGCTGTGCTCGGCGCAGCCGACCCGGAATACGAAGCGCTCGAGCGTCGGTCCACGTTCGGGCCGGGCGAGCTCGGGATCCAGGACGTAGCGGTCCCCCGTAACCGCGCGGGTGACCAACTCAAAGCCGTCCCGCGCGCCAGGGCCACCGAACGCGGTCGACACCGTGATCTCGCGCCGTTCTAGCGGACCGTTGCCGGCCAGCGCGGGAAACGCGCGCTCCATGACCTTGAAGGCGTGCGCCACCCCGCCAGGCGAGCTGGGCCCGCTGTAGCGCAGCATGTCCTCGTAGGAGAACGAGAGCCGTCGGCCCTCATCGAGAACGTCGACGGTGTTCGCCTCGCCGCCCAGACCAGGGATCTCCATTACCACGTCACTCATCATGCCAGCGAGGCCGGGATACGGCGCGCCCTGGACCTTAATCTGCGGATCCTGGGCGTCGTGCCTCGCGCTTAGCCGCGAACCCCTCGCGCAGCCGCTCGTCGCGCGAATGGCGCAGAGTGTTCGAGCGCCGCGCGTCGGCGCCGCGCAATCCGGCCCTGGGGGCGGCCGCGATCGGCGAGAACAGGCGCCGCGGGTTCGGGTTGGCGCAGGCCGGGCAGGGCGGAATCTCCGCCATCGCCACAAGGGCTTCGAACTGCTTGCTACACGCCGGGCACGCAAAGTCATAGATCGGCACGTCCTGAGAATAGGCGTGCAACCCGGGTCCGGGGCGGGGCGCCCTGATCGCCGGGAGCAGTGTCAGTCGGCTTGGGTGACACTCCGTGCGTCAGCGGTCGTTCCAGCCCGCGCCGGTCGTTTCATACTCCACGACCCGGGCCTGCATCAACGCCTTCAGGAGCTCGGTGGGCAGCTCACCGCCGTACGGGAGCTTGACGAAGCCCTCACCGGCCTCGTAGCCGGCGGCCTCAACCGCGGCCTTCTGGGTGGCGAAGAACGGTGGAGGGAACCGCAGCGAGCAGTGGCGCTTGAAGTTCTGAAGCATCCACAGGTTCGTGTTCTCGCCCCGGACGTACACCGGCAGGTTCCACTTCAGTTGCTCCCGCGCCCCCGAGTCAGCATCCAGGCTCAGTTGTCTGAGCGCCTCGAGGTGCGGCCTCTGGACGTCGTTCAGCTGCGCGAAGAAGTCATCGACGCTTGACCGCTTGGGCATCGGCATCCCGGCAGCGTACCCCCGCAGATCGCTGACGACAACGCGTCGTCGACCAACGGGCGCGGGCACGGTCTAGACGAGGCGGACAGGCCCCTGCTGTGGGGCATGGGTGGTGTCTGAGCTGCAGGCGACGCGCGACCTCGCCGCCGCCAGAGCACCTTCACGTCAATCGGTCCAAGCTGGATCGATCTCGTCGGGAAAGACGGTCATCCAGTAGTCGGGTAGGACGTCCTTCAGCGCCTTCCAGACGACGAGGGTTGGATCGCCAACGTCAGCGACTGCGACGAGCACACCGGGACCATGGGCGGCGAGGCGCTCTCGGCAGACCCCGCAGGGGCTGAGCACCACCGTCCTGCCTCCTGGCTCTCGGTGCAGACAGACCGACGCAAGGATGGATCGGCCCAGCCTGAACGCAGCGCAGTAGGGCTCGATCTCGTGGCAAACCTGGACGGCGGGGTTGATCGCCTCGGGGGCGATGCCCGTCAGGATCGTCCCGTCGTCGAGAAGCATCGCTGCTGCGCCGTGGTGATCGTCGTCCTGAAAGCGGTCGTGGATCAGCGACCGGCATGTATCGACTGTCGCAGCAAGCAGTGCCGGTTCCACGGGAGCGATCTTACGGGCGTGCTTGTCACGCTCAGCCGGTGGTCGTGCTCGGAGCAGGCGAATCGTCGCGCGCTGCGCAAACTTGAGGCCCGAGTTCGATCAACTAGACATTTGTCTAATGCTGTAAACGCAAGGTGAAAATGTCGCCGATCCGGTTTCGCGCGCGCGTCCAACGCGTTAGACAAGCGGATGTCAACCGCACTCGCACTCAATCTCATCCCGATGGCCATCGTCCTCGCTGCAATCGTAGGCATGCACCACTGGGCGATCCGGACCCAGCACCACGACCCCACTTTCACGAGGGCGAACGGCGCCAGGTTCGCGACCGGCGCCAGCGGACTTTCCGCGTCGCCGCGAGCAGGGCACCCGGCAGCGTTTACGCCTGAAGGTTTTGCCGACGCAACCTCCGCGCTCTGTCTCTGGCGCGGCTTCCGGATCCGACGGCGAGCAGCACCCCGATCAAAAGCGCCGGAACCGCCCCGCGGCGGCTCCGCTTGGTTCCCCCGCCAGGGTTCGCTCGTGCACGCACAAGCAGTTTCGAGGGGCTGCTGGACGAGTAGACCCGCTCGGGGCGATCGCGGCGGGAGATAATGGCCGCGTGGATCGCCATCCAGGGACCGGTCTGCTCTCGCCGGAGGCCGGGAGTCACGACGGGCCGCCCCCGGTTGTGGCGCCACCGCCCGGCCACCCCCGCTTTCCGGCGGCTGACTCGCTGCGGGCGATAGCCGCTTTGAGCGTCCTTGCCGCCCACGCCAGCTTCCTCTCGAGCATCCAGCACCCGCACTGGTGGAGGGTGCTGACCGAGCAGCTGACGGTCGGGGTCCCCGTCTTCTTCGTCCTGTCGGGCTTCCTGCTCTACCGCCCGTTCTTCAGCTCTGAGGTCGGTCCGGCCCCGAGGCCGCGGGTGGGCGATTTCACCCGCCGGCGCCTGCTGCGCATCATCCCGGCGTACTGGCTGGCGCTGACTCTCCTGGCGATCGAGCCGGGGCTGTCTGACGTGTTCACTCATGACTGGTGGCGCTACTACGGGTTCCTCATGGTCTACGAGCCCCTGACTCGCGAACTCGGGCTCACCGTCGCCTGGACGCTCTGCATCGAGGTGACCTTCTACATCGCGCTGCCGCTCTACGCTGCCGTCACCCGCCGGATGAGTCGTGGTCTCGCGCCGAACGGGCGGATTCGACTGCAGCTTGCCCTGCTGACCATCCTTGGCCTCGGCTCGGTGGCGTTTGGTTACCTACGCCACGATCCGGCGACGCCGTCGCTGCTGACCTACTTCGACTGGTTCGCATTGGGCATGGGCCTGGCGGTGATCAGCACAGCCGAGCGGGAGTGCCGCCGCTCACTGGCGCCGATCCGCTGGCTGGAGCGGTGGCCGAGCGCCGGCTGGGTCCTCGCGCTCGCCGGATACCTGGCCGTCTGCGGCCTGGTGGCCGGCGCTGCCGGGTTTCAGGTCAGCTCGTCTGCGTTCTACCTCCTCGGGGAGTGGCGGACACTCGTTCTTCATCTCAGCGAAGGTCTCATCGCTTGTCTCATCGTGGCTCCGGCGGTGCTCGGCGGCCACGGCGGCTGGCCGCGCCGCCTGCTTGCCGCACGCCCGCTGCTGTGGCTGGGGCTCGTCTCCTACGGCATTTACCTGTGGAACCTGCCGCTCGGGAACTGGCTTTACGGGAAGGGCCTGCACGGGTTCGTCCCGCTGCTGATCGCGACTGTCGGTTTCGCCACTGCCTGCGCCGCCGGGAGCTACTACGTTTTCGAGCGACCGATCCTGCAGCTGAAGGAACCCCGTTCGCTGCGGATCCGCCTCGCACGCCGTGTCGGGCGCCGGAGCTCCTGACGCCGTTTCAGCGCTACCGGATCGAGCCGCGGGGGACAGTTCGAATCCCCGTCGCGGTACTTCAGAAACCCCGAGTTTTCAGCCTCTCGAGGCTCTGTGTGCCGTGGCGCTCGATCCGCCGACAGCCGTCTGGACGCTGAGCAGCCCGGCCAGTATCGAGCCGTGTCGCGCACAATTGCCTTTTGATGACCAAAAACTGATGACCAGTTGGTTGTCGACCCTTGGCCGGCGAGGTGATCATCACGAAAAAGAACTTGTTTCCTGGCAAGTTCGGCGAGTGGGCGGTACTGGGATCGAACCAGTGACCTCCTGCTTGTAAGGCAGGCGCTCTGACCAGCTGAGCTAACCGCCCGGGCGTGCGGATGGTAACCCGGGGACCAGACCTCGGGTGGCATTCTGCGACCCGATGCTGTCAAATCTCGAGCATGAGCCCAGCGCTTGGACCCCACCGATGACGTCCCTGGCGGCCGCCGCCCTGGATCGCTTTCCGCCGGTGCGCGGCCACCTGGATGCCGCGACCAGCGGAGTGCCACCGCTGTCCGCCATCGCCGCCGTCCGAGCAGCGGTCGATGCGTGGGCCGCGGGAGAGCTCGACGGGCCGGGCTTTGACCGCGCCGTGGACCGGTCCCGCGCGGCCTTTGCCCAGCTCGTGGGAGCGGCGCCGGCTGACGTGGCCTGCGGTGCGAACGTGTCGGTGTTCGCGGGCCTGATCGCCGCCGCGGTCCCTGCCGGCGGGGAGATCCTCTGCGCTGCGGGCGACTTCACCTCGGTCCTCTTTCCGATGCTCGTGCAGGCGACCCGCGGGGTGCGGGTGCGGGAGGTCGAGCTGGACGTGCTGGCGGAGGCGATCGGTGCGGCCACGTCGCTGGTCGCGGTCAGCGCCGTGCAGTCGGCGGACGGGCGCGTCGTCGATCTCGACGCGCTGGCAACCGCCGCCGCCCACCATGACGCCGAGGTCTTTCTGGATGTCACTCAGGCGACAGGCTGGCTGCCGATCGATGCGACGCGCTTTACCTATGTCTGCGGCGGTGCCTACAAGTGGCTGTTGTCGCCGCGCGGAACGGCGTTCATGGCCGTCAGGCCCGACGCCACCGAGCGGGTCGCGCCGCATACGGCCGGCTGGTACGCCGCCCAGGAGCCGTGGGCGACGTGTTACGGCGGCCCTTTACGGCTTCCTCGCACGGCCAAGCGCTTTGACGTCTCGCCGGCCTGGAGCTGCTGGGCGGGCACGGCTCCGGCGATCGAGCTGATCTGCGAGCTCGGCGTCGCCGCGATCGGCGCCTATGACCTTGCGCTCGCAGGTCGGCTGCGCGACGGGCTCGGGCTGGCCCCGGCGGCCAGCGCGATCGTGATCACGCAGCGCGCGGACGCCGCCGAGCGCCTGCAGCGCGCGGGGATCCGCGCGTCGGTCCGGGCCGGGCGCGTGCGCATGAGCTGTCATCCGCCGGCCACGATGGCCGACGTGGACCGGGCTCTGGAGGCGCTGACCTGCTGACGCTCAGACCCCGCGGCCGGCAGCCACGGGTGAGACCTCGCTCGCGGTGCCGATGAACTTGCCCGATACCGCCAGGGTGTCCAGGAAGGCGGACACGACCTCCGGGTCGAACTGGCTGCCCGAGCAGCGGCGCAGCTCGGCGCAGGCGTCGGCGACGGGCATTCCGGAGCGGTACGGCCGGTCGGCGATCATCGCCTCGTAGGCATCCGCCACCGCGAGGATTCGCGCCTCGAGCGTGATCGTCTCGCCGGGCAGCCCAAGGGGATAACCGTCGCCGTCCATGCGCTCATGATGCTCTCGAATCCATGACGAGATGTCCGACAACCCGGCGTGTTCGAGGATCCGCGCGCCGATCTCGGGATGACGCTTCATCTCTCGCCATTCGGCCTCGTCCAGCGGACCCGGCTTGAAGAGGACGGCGTCGGCGATGCCGAGCTTGCCGAGGTCGTGCAGCACCCCGGCGGCATGAACACGCTGGACGCGGTCGGGCCCGAGGCCGAGCGCGACCGCCGTTTCCCGCGCGTAGACCCCGACGGTCTGCGAATGCCGCGAAGTACTGCAGTCGCGCAGGTCAAGGGTCTCGGCGAGCAGCATGACCGAGCCGAGCATCAGCTCGGCGGATTGCCGGCCGGCGGCGGCGCTGTGGATCGTGTCGCGCTGGACCTGGGCGAGAGCGAGTGCGGCGTGATCACAGACGGCCATCAGGCAGCTCAACTCCGAGTCGGCAGGGCGGCGGCCACTCAGGGGCTGATCGACCGACACCACCCCGAGAACCTCCCCGGCCCCGTCACGCAGCGGGAGCAGCAGCATGTCATCCGGATCCCAGGCATCGGGACCGATTCCGGCCACGGCCGGAGGCACCCACAGCAACGTTTCGCCCGCCCAGTCGTGCGAGCCCGACGGCAACCAGATCGCGCCTTCGCGCTCATGGTCCGAACCCATTAGGGACTCCCACTCCTGCCACGGATTGACGGAGTCCAAGAGGAGGCTGCGCGCCTCCTCGTCTCCCAGCACGGTGACACAGCGCAACTCGCCGGCCTCGCGATCGAGCAGCCGCACAGCCACGACCTGAAACGAGAGCTCGGAGCGGATCGTCTCGGCGATCGCCTCGAGGACGGGGATAACGCCGCGACCGGCGGCGGCGGCGCGGGACACGGCAAGCATGCTGCGCAGGTGGCGGGGCATCGTCTCCGCCTCCGATGTCCGGGTGTGCCCGACCGCCGGAGCGTCGGCGGTGGCACTGGTCGCGACGACCCGGTTGCGACCATCATGCTTGGCCTCATACAACGCGGCGTCGGCTCGCGCCAGCAGCGTGGCCGCCTCCTCGTGGTCGGCGGCAAGCCCAATCGAGACCGTCAGCACACCACCGATGCCCCCCGGATGCGGGAGGGCGGCTCGCTGCACCGCCTCGCGGACGCGCTCAGACGCGGTCATCGCCTCACCCAGCGCGGTGTCGGCCATGATCAGCAACAACTCCTCGCCGCCGAACCGGTAGGCGACGTCACCGGAGCGCAGCGCCCCCCGCACCGTGGCGGCAATCCCGCGCAGGGCCTGGTCGCCGGCGAGATGGCCGAGATGATCGTTGTAGGCCTTGAAATGATCGATGTCGCACAGGGCCAGCGTGTAGGGCCGGCCCTGTTGGCGATGCAGCTCCTCGATCCCGGGCAGATCATCCGAGAGCGCCCGTCGGTTACGCATCCCGGTCAGTGAGTCGCGGCGCGAATCCTCGAACAGCTGGCGGTTGGTGCGGGCCAGTTGCTGCTCACGATCGGCCAGGCCGAGCAGGTTCGCGCGCTCGTAGTCGAGCATTTCGCGCAGCCGGCGCTCGAGCAGGAAGCTGCGCAGGATGAGCGCACCCCCGGAGAGCAGCAGGCCGGCTCCGAGCGAGATCGTCGGGCCGGAGGGTCCTTCCTGCATGGCGACGATGACCAGGTAGATCGACAGCACCCCGAACAACAGCGCCGGTAGAACGCCGCCGCGCTTGGCCGGCTCGTCGAGCTCGGAGACCGCCTCGGGCGCGCGCGCCGCGAGCTGGCCACCGACGCCGATCGCGACCAGACCGACGACCCAGAGAGGGTCCAGCAGCGAGCTGCCGGGCACGTAGGTACCGCTCAGCAGCTGAGTGCTCCACACGCTGAAGGCGATGGCCTGGACGACCATCCCGCCGAGCGTCACCGGTAGCGCGCGCGAACGGGAAACGGCCAGGGAGCCGCCGATCATCGCCTGGGCCATGAGCACCGCGGCGGAGACGTACAGCGCCGGATAGGCCAGCGCTGACAGCTTGGGCCCCAGGGCGAGGGTCGAGACCGACGCGTCGTGCCACAGGCCCGCGAAGACCAGCGCCACGGCGGCACCGATAACCGGCAGCGTCTCGACTACCGCGACGACCTGGACCCGGGGCGAGAGCGCCCGGTTGCGCAGCATGCTGAAGATCACCAGCGCGGCGAAGCCCCACCAGGCGATATCCGCGAGGTTGGGTGAGGCGGGAAAGCCGGTTATCCCGAACAGATCCCACGCCGACTGCCCGAGCAGCCAGCAGGCCGCGGCTGCAGACCACAGCGTCCACCGTTCGCGGTTGGGCGGTGCCGCTGCCCGGCGAGCAGCGAGCGTTCCGATCAGTGCGCTGAGCGCGGCGGACGTCCAGGCCACGTTCCAGCAGAGCTGGGACGAAAGCCAGCCGCTCGCGGCGAGACTCATCGCGACCAGAGCGAGCACGGGCGGCACTCGACCGAGAGCAGTCGTCCGCCAGTCCGATCGCTCAGCACGCCTCATCTCCGGTGTATCGGCGCGTGACACGCCGACGTTGAGCCCAAGACCGTCAATCTCGACAGCCCGGGCCGACGGCGGAGCAGTGGCCTTGTACCGTCTGTGGCCGTGAAGGACTTCGGCTTTGACCCGCAGCGCGCGATCGACGTGGTCAAGCGCATCGCCGCCGACCCGCCCGCCCAGCTGGCGGAGGGATTTGGCCGTCTTGTCCGTGACGCCTCGCCGGAGCGCCTGGAGCAGCTGATGCACTCGCCGGCCCGCAAGCCGCTGTTGGACGGGATCTTCTGGCAGATGCCCAAGCAGCTGGACGAGCGCCAGGCACAGGGCGTCACCACCTCGATCCGTTGGTGCCTGACCGGGCGCACGAACGGCGGCACCGACACCTATCAGCTCGAGCTGGCGGACGGCCGGGCCCGGGTCATCCACGGTGACGACGGCCCCGATCCGCGGCTCACTGTCACCCTCGATGCGGTCGACTTCCTGCGTCTGGTGAGCGGCAATCTGGATCCCATGCAGGCCTACTTCAAGGGCGAGATCGCGCTCACCGGCGACATCATGGTCGCGGCCAAGCTCGCCACGCTGTTCCGGATGCCCGGGGCAGGCGGCAGCGAGGTCAACGAATCCAGCGGCGGCAACGGCCGCCACTGACCCGGGAGCCTGCGGTGCGGATCGCCGTGCTGGCTGACATCCATGGCAACCTGCCCGCCCTGCGAGCCGTGCTCGCCGAGCTCGACGCCGATCCCGTCGCGGCGATCGTCGTCGCCGGGGACCAGGTGGCCGGTCCATTCGCGCGGGCAACGCT
>JALYTU010000464.1 GCA_030854125.1 Actinomycetota bacterium
GGCCTGGCTTCGCTCGATCCGCGTCTCGACGGCCAGGCCAGGGTTGCTCGCGAGGTCCGGGCCCTCCTGGGTTATCGTCTGCGCACGCTCGAGCGAAAATCGCTCAAGGTCGGCAACTGACGGCAAGCGAGCGCTCGTGGTACCGAACGACGCATCAGCGAGAAACTCCATTGGAGCACTCCAGACATGCAGCAAAGTGATCGCTCTGTGACCGAGGGTCTGATGCGCGACCCCTACCGCCCGCTGAGCGCTCGCAAAGCCGTCATAGCACAGGAGGATCGCCATCGACCCGCGCCTAGCTGACCATGGCTGCAGCCGAAGTACGGTCTGAGTGATCAAGGTCTGTCTGCCGTACCGCACGCGCGGCCCGGGTGAGCACGAGCAGCGGACACTGGAGCGCTGCGCGCGAGCTGGCGTGACGTGCTCCCGTGCTCGAACCGGCCGATCGGGCCGTAGCCACGCGAACCAGCCGACAGCAGGGACCTCGCCACAAACTGATTTGCGGTAGCTGTCGCGGCCAAGCACCGCCACGTGCGGCCCGAGGTCGTCCGTGACAGCGGCAATCAACTTTGTCATCGCGTGGTCAACGTGCAGCGGAGTCGGCGGATGCTCACCAAACGAGCCAGTCAGGCTTTCCGGCGGACCAATCGAGCCGTGCCGTCGCTTCTTCGGCCCAACGGAGCCACTGTGCCCACTGCGTGCTCGTCGCATCAGTGCTCGTCATGATGACGCGCCCCGCGTTGAGTTTCGACCTCAACGCCGAGTTCTCACGTCTGAGGACGGCGACCTCGCGGCGTGCGGTTGCGAGGTCCTGAGCCATTTCGGCAAGCGCGACGCCAAGGCGCGACGCACGCTTGATCAGGACGGCGTCATCGCGAGCGCCGGTTAGGTGCGCGGCGGCCGCCGGAAGATCCAGCACAGTGTTGCTCGGCTGGTCTGGCTTCCGGTCAGCACTCATTGGGCGGCTACGGACGACATCGGCTTGGCACGCGGCTCGCCTCCGACCGTGCAGTGGCCCGCGTAGACATGTGCGAGCTCGAACTGTGCTTCCGGTGCGGCGAGTTGCCTGGCCAGAGCGATCGCCTCGCGATCACCGAGCCGATCGTCCGCGCCGACGAGGATTTTCCTGAGCATGTCGTTTGACTCCTTGAAGTATGCGCTTCCAGAAGCGACCGTAAGGATCGCGGGCCATCCCGGTCATCGGTACCCGGTGCGAATCTGTTTTGCGGGTTCCTACCAACCGCCGAGCGGGACTTCATTGCTACGCTTACCCGGTCGTCGCTTGGCCTAGGAGTTTGGTGGTGATGCGCTTGCTCGGTCCTTATTGACCTCTCTGCCTGGCGACCGCGGCCCGTGAGAGGCTCGTCAGGAGCGCAATGGAAGTCCCGGCCGCTATGCCGGAGCGCAAGGGGAGCCATCGCCTCGCCGATCGTCGGCTTGAACTCAGCGGCGGACCGGTCCGTTCGCGGGCCTTGCCCGCGCCGCTGCGGATCGCGATGCTCGCGCCCCCGTGGATCCCCATTCCGGCGCCGGGGTACGGTGGCGTCGAGCCGGTCATCAGCGCCCTCACCAGCGCACTCGTGCGTCACGGGCACGAGGTGACGCTTCTGTGCGCACCAGGGTCTCACTCCACCGGACAGGTCGTGACGCTTCTCGACGAGGCTCATCCTGACGAGATGGGACGATCGCTCTACGAGGCCGATCACGTCGCGCGAGCGTTCGCCGTCATCGACCTCGCACCGCCGGACGAGCGCTTTGACATCGTGCACGACCACTCCGGCTTCACGGCTCTGGCGATGGCCGATCGCATCGACACGCCCGTCGTGCACACACTTCACGGACCGTTCACCGCGGGCACCGCCGCGTTCTATGCCCATCACGGCCACAAGGCCGCGCTTGTCGCGATTAGCCATTCTCAGCTCGCCTCGGCGCCGGCGGGGTTGCGCGCGATCGCCGTCATCCCGAACCCGATCGACCTCCGTCGCTGGCCGCTACGGGAAGGCAAAAGCGACTATGTCTTGTGGATCGGTCGAATAGCGGCCGTGAAGGGTCCGCATCGAGCGATCGCCGCAGCCCGCATCGCGGGCGTGCCGCTGATCCTCGCAGGCGTCATCCAGCCTGGGCACCAGGCGTTCTTCGACCGCGAGCTCGCCCCGCACATCGACGGCGACCGCGTCCGTTTCGTCGGCGAGGTGGGAGGCGCGGCCAAGCGCTCGCTGTTCGCCGCCGCTCGCGCGCTGCTGATGCCAATCCGCTGGAACGAGCCATTCGGCATGGTGATCGTCGAAGCGCTCGCGTGCGGGACACCGGTGATCGCGTTCGCAGAGGGCGACGCCCGCGAGCTAATCGTCGAGGGCAAGACCGGATTCCTCGTGGAGGACGAGCACGCGATGGGCATGGCCGTCAGTCAGCTTCCTCACATCGCGCCAGCTGCTTGCAGGACGTGGGTCGCAGAGCACTGCGAAGCTGGCGTGGTCGCACAAGCGTATGAGCAGGCCTACCGGGCGGCCATCCGGACGAGCCCCGACCGGATCGCGGTGAATGCCTGAGCGAGTCCTCAGCGTCCTCGACGGCAACACCTTCATCGCTGGCGACCGGCTGGGCGACCTGCGCCCGGACTCGTGGCGCGAGCACGGACTTCTCGGAGGACACGCGCTGGGTATCGCGATGGGTGCTGCGCGTCGACGACGCGCCGCTTGATCTGCTCAGTCTGGACCAAGACGTGCACTTCGCCGCGCAGTTCTTCCTGACCCCTCGCGTCGGTCCGGAGGACGAGGCGCCGTACTCGGGCGCGGCCTCGCGTTTGATCTCGTTCTCGAGCGCGGCGAGGAGTGGACAGTGGCCCCGAGTATCACCCCCTGAAGCTGCGCAGCAGGGCACGACGTTCGCGGCCCGCGCCCTGCGGACAGCTCCGACGACGTGCGGTGCACCAAGGCGAAGGAGCTCGAGCAGTGGCTTGCCTACACGCCGGTACTCGCGGTGCAAGACCCGGAGCCGTGCCGCGCCCTGTCCGGCGTTCGCCGTTTCCCGCACGCCCTAGAGCTCCACGCGCGGTGCCCCTTGTCTTCAGCATGCCCCACTGACTCCGGTCGTGAGTCGGCCATAGTGACGTGATCCCATGAGGCTCAGTCCGCAGCGCCATTGCTACAGCTGCGAACGGGGCCGCCGCGCACTCTCCATCAGCGCGATGCCAGTTGGGCCGCGCCGCCTCCGGTCGTAGCGGCGTGCACGCCGGCCGGTCGTGGGACGACTAGCACGGGTGTGCTTGCACGATCAAGCAGCGCCCGCGTGACGCTTCCGAGCAGCACCGCGCGCAGTGGCCCATACTCTCGTGACCCCACAACGACGCAGGTGGCGGAGCACGCTGCGGCACGGCGTGCTAGCTCGGTCCCTGGGTGACCTCGAGGATCGTGGTGACTGGCGCAAGCTCGCGCGGTATCCGGCTAGCGCCGCGATCCAGGATTTGTTG
>JALYTU010000465.1 GCA_030854125.1 Actinomycetota bacterium
CCCCCTGAACGACGTCCGCCACCTTCTCCAGCCAGCGCTGCTTTCGAATGATTCGGTCAACCAGGCTTTCGGTCACGTCTTCCCCTCATGCGTTCGGACTTCCGGACCCGCCGGCGGGTGCCGCTTCAATGCTGACCGGCGGCGTTCCTTGTGTCAAGACGCGATAAATGCTAGATTCTCTCGGATGACCGAAGGCACCGAGCAGGCTCGTCGGCATTTCGACGCGATCGTCGATCCGCGCCGTTCGGACGAGATCGAGCGTCTGGTCTCCGCACTCCACGATCCGACCCGGCGGCGGATGCTCCTAGCGCTGGTCCGCGATGGGCGCCCACACACCATCGACGAGCTCTCCGAGCTGGTTGGAGTTCATCGGACCGTCGCCTTCACCCACCTCGAACGACTTGCCGGGCTCGGATACGTGGAGAAGTCACAACGTCGCGGCCGGCTGGGAAAGCCCGCGTCACTGTATGGCGCTCGGTCCGACCTGCTTGCAATGAGCTACCCGGCCCGTCAATTCGTGACGTTAGCGGCCATCCTGGCCAGCTGCCTAACGGCGCGCGGTGGTGAAGTCTCTTCGGCAACCAAGAACGCCGCTGTGCGATTCGGTGAGCAACTGGCCCTCCCGGGAGCCCGCTCGGTGGCCGAGGCACTGCTCCCCCTTCAAGGGTTCGGAGCCGAGTACACCGTCGATGGCGAGCGAATCCTCGCTGGCAACTGCATCTTCCTCGAGGCATGCGACCAAGCGAGAGCTGTGGTATGTGGGACGCAGGCTGGCATCCTTGAAGGTGCGCTCCGCGGCGCCGGTATCGAAACCACAGTTGAGCCTCAAGGACCGCTGTCGCCCCGCGGCTGCGCGTACGGGCTGTCGCGCTCGAAGAGCGCGGCGTGATCTAGCGTTCGGCGTGTGAGTCCGCAAACGGACGTCGGCTGCGTCGTGATCGTGGGGGCCGGACTGGCCGGGGCGAATGTCGCTGTGACATTGCGTGAGGAGGGCCATCGCGATCGGATCGCGCTGCTCGGCGATGAAGCGGCGATCCCCTTCGGTCGACCCCCGCTGTCCAAGACCTATCTGCGCGGAGAGGAAGCTCTCAGCAGCTGGTACGTGAAACCGGCGGATTGGTACGCCGACAGCGACGTCGAGCTGCGCCATGACGCCGCCGTGCTGCACATCGACACGCACTCTCGGACGGTTCTTCTCCGCGGCGGCGAGACCCTCAACTATGACCGCCTGGTCCTGTGTACCGGGGGGCGTGCTCGACGGCCGGGCATCGCCGGCCTCGATCTTCCCGGCGTCCATCTGTTGCGTACCGTCGACGACTGCGAGGGCATCAAGCTGGCCGCGCGGCCCGGAACCCGGGCGGTCGTCGTCGGCATGGGATTCATCGGATCAGAGGTTGCGGCATCACTCCGTCAGATGGACGTCGCTGTCACCGCGGTGTTCCGGGGTGGCGCACCGCTCGAAGCCGTTCTGGGCCCCGAGGTTGGAGCTGCGATGAGCCGAATTCATCGCGACCGTGGGGTGGAGTTGCTACACGATGATCGAGTCGTTGGGTTCGAAGGGTCGGATGGACTCGAGCGAGCGGTCACCGAGTCGGGCACGCGCGTGCAGTGCGACTTTGCAGTCGTCGGGGCGGGCATCGAACCGAACCTCGCACCGCTGGCGGGTACCGCGATCGCGGTTGAGAACGGTGTCCTCGTCGATGCTCATTGCCGGGCCACGGTCGCCGGCATCTACGCCGCCGGCGACGTCGCCAATCACCTGCATCCCCTGTTCGGTCGGGTTCGCGTGGAGCACTACAACAACGCGGAGCGGATGGGTCAGGCGGTGGCGCGGTCGATCCTTGGAGACGAGACGCCCTACGGCTACGTGCACTCGTTTTGGTCTGATCAGTACGAGCACAAACTCGAGTACGTCGGCCACGCGGCCCGCTGGGACCGTTTCGTCGCCCGCGGCAGCGCGCAGGAGCAGAAGTTCCTGGGCTTCTATGTGCGCGGCGGAGTCCTCACAGCCGCTGTCGGGCTGAACCGGGGTGGCGATCCAGAGCTGGAAGAGCACAGCGAGCTGCACGCATGTCAGCAGCTAATTGGGCGAGAAGCTGCCGTACCCATCAACGTGCTCGCGGACGAGTTGGTCGACCTGCGCGAGCTGCTGCCAACGAGCTAGAGTTCTCCGTTGATCGGCGCTGGGCTTGGCTGATGGAAGGGCTCGCGGCCGTACTCATTCACACGATCGGGCATTCGACGCGAAGCGTGGGACACTTCATTGGCTTGCTCAACGACCATGCCGTCGAGATGATCGCCGATGTCCGGACAGTGCCTCGCCCGCGATTCAACCCGCACTTCAACAGAGACGCGCTGTGGGCCAAGTCTTTCCGAGAGGAATATTCACGCTCATCCGGGCCCAACGGCTGACGGCCGGCCGAAGACGTGGCTTCTGCTCGCCGCAGTCCGACAACCTCACACGGTTCCCGTTCCTCTGCCCTCGCTGGCGCGGTGCTCGTCGAAGGCAGCCACCGCCTCGGCGATGGCCACCGCCCCCTCGCCCCGCAGGCACCCGTCGAGGAGTCCATGATGCGCGATGTTCTCCTCGGCGAGCGCGAGTAACTCAAGCGCCCGCGGCACGGCGATCCGGGCCACAGCGATGAGCCCCGGGTCGCCAGGCTTCGGCGTGGCGATACCCAGCGACCGAAGCTCGGAGTCGAGTTCCATGCCGAGGACCAGGTGTCCGGGATCCCACAGCGGCGGCGTCGTCCGGCGATCGAGCTCTACCATCGCGTGCCGGTAGGAGGTTGTTTCGCCCTGCCAGCCGTCGAGGAGAGTGAGGATCTGGCGGATGCCGATGGCCGCGGGCACCGATGCGTTGGTGCCGGCGCGCAGCGCGAGCCGCTCGACGGCATCCACCGCCTCGATCAGCTGCATCACCGCCGACCTGTAGACCGCTATGAGGCGACTGTCCAACGGTCGGTGCGGGGCGAAGCCGAGCGGCATGAACGAGCCGCTCTCCCGCACCCCGTATAGCTCTCCGTCGGTGATCCACGGGGCTGGTGTGGCGAGGCTATCCAGCCGCCTGATCTCGTCCCGGTAGGTCCTCATCCGCGAGGGTGCGGCAGGTCCGGGCCGTCCGCTCGCAGCGCCGGAACGTCCAACGGTGGCGCGTTACCGACGCCGAGTCGAAACAGGCGCAGGCTGGGCGTCGGAGTGCTCGTGGCGGCGGTCGCAATTGGTCCGTATCACGACGGGTCGTGTGCTCCACCTGTGGTCAATAGGAACGCGCTCTCGTTCACGCCCCTGACGCGATGTCGCACTCCGGGCGGAACAGTCAGCAAGCGCCCACGCGTCAACGCGACCGCTCTCTCGCCCACCGTGAACTCCACATGGCCGTCGATCCCCTGCACCGTGATCGCCCAGTCGGCGTGGTGCTCGTGCATCTGACCCCCAGGTTTGAGGGCGATCAGCACAA
>JALYTU010000466.1 GCA_030854125.1 Actinomycetota bacterium
GCCACACCGCGTCCGGGGCCGCGGTCTACGACGACTACGCGCATCACCCGACCGAAGTCGCCGCGGCGATCGCGGCCGCCCGCACGCTGGCCCCCCGGCGCCTGATCGCCACCTTCCAGCCGCACCTCTTCTCACGCACTCGCGCATTGGCCGGCGCCTTCGGCAGCGCCCTGGCCGGCGCCGACGAGATCGTCGTCGTGCCGATCTACCCCGCGCGCGAGCGGTCTGAGGACTTTCCGGGGATCGACGGGCACCTCGTCGCCGCCGCGGCCGCCGACGCCGGACGCGGACGGCCGGTGGCCTGGATGCCGGACTTTGCCTCCGCCGAGACCTACCTACGCTCGACGCTGCGCGATGGAGACCTCGCGCTGATGATGGGCGCCGGCGACATCGACGGGCTCGCCCGCTCACTTCTCGCCTGAGCCCCCGGTGTCGGGCGCATGACCCGCCGGGGGGCCTTCTACGCTGACGCAATCACGTCCGAACCTCCACCGCCCGCGGTCCAGCGCGATTATCCGCTCGCCCGCCTGACCACGATCCGCACCGGCGGCCACGCCGAACTGTTCGCCCGGGCCGGCTCGCTGACCGCGCTGGAGGAGATGCTCGCCTGGGCGGATCGGTGCGGAGTCCAGGTAGGGGTCGTGGGGTCCGGGTCGAACCTCCTGATTGCGGACGAAGGCGTGTCCGGCCTGGTGATCAAACTGGATTCGGAGTTGAGCAAGATCGAACTGGACGGCACCCGCCTGCAATGCGGCGGCGGCGCCCGGCTGCCCGCCGTCTCGGCGCGAGCGGCCCGGGCCGGGTTGAGCGGGATCGAGTTCGGGGTCAACATCCCGGGGACGGTCGGCGGCGCCGTGCGCATGAACGCCAACGCCTACGGGGGTGAGCTGGCGCGCGCGCTGGAGTGGGTCGACGTGTGCAGCGCCACCGGGACCGAGCGCCGGCGCCCCGAGGAGCTGGGCTTCGCCTACCGCCGTTCCGGCCTGGCCACCGGGCAGGTGGTGGCCCGCGCGTGCTTCGGTCTGAACCCGGCCGAGCCCGACGCGGTCAAGGCCACGCTTGCGGACATGCGCCGGCGGCGCCGGGACGCCCAGCCGTCGGGCATCAAGACGTTTGGATCGACCTTCAAGAACCCCGATGATCCGCGGGCGCAGGGACGCAGCGCTGGGCAGCTGCTCGACGCTGCAGGCTGTCGGGGGCTGCGGATCGGGGGTGCCGGCTTCTCCGCGAAGCACGCGAACTTTCTCGAGAACCACGGCGACGCGAGCACCGCCGACGTGGTCGCCGTGATGTCCGAGGGACGCCGCCGGGTCAAGGCCGCCTTCGGGGTTGAGCTCGAGGCCGAGGTCCAGGCCCTTGGCCCCGTGGCGCTTCCGGCGGACTGGGCGCGCTCGTGACGGCCGGCGGTCGTGCATCCCTGCGGCCCCGGATCCGGATGCGCCCGCCGCGTCCCGGTGCACCCCTGGTGGGTGGGCTCGTCGCCCTCGTCCTTGTGCTCGGCGGGGCGTACGTGTGGCTGCGCGACTCTTCGCTGGTCTCCGTGCAGCGGGTCCGTATCACGGGGGTCAGCGGCCCCGACGCCGGGCGGATCCGCGCCGCGCTGCGCATCGCCGCGCGAAACATGACCACGCTCGACGTCAAGCTCAACCAGCTGCACACGGCGGTCGCCCCGTATCCGGTGGTCCAGCGCCTTGACGCCAGCACCCAGTTCCCGCACGGCATGACCATCCACGTGACCGAGCATGTGCCGGTGGCCACGGTGCTGGCCGGTGGACGCCGGATCGCGGTCTCGGCCGACGGCACGCTCCTGCATGACGTCACGCCAACCGGCCCGCTGCCCACGATCGCCGTGCCCGTACCCCCCGGGGGCGCCCGGCTGGACGGCCCGGCGGCCGACGAGGTGCGCCTGCTGGCTGCCGCGCCATACCGGCTGCTCGCCCGGATCGCCACCGTCTCAGACCGATCCGCCCATGGGTTGACCGCGGCGCTGCGCGCCGGCCCGACTCTGTACTTCGGCACGACCGCGCAGCTCGCGCTGAAGTGGGGCGCGGCGCTCGGCGTGCTCGCCGACCGCGGTTCCGCGGGTGCGCTCTACATCGACGTCAGCGTCCCTGCCCGGCCCGCCGCCGGCGGCGGGCCGGATAGCAATCCCGCCCCCGCCACGAGCACCGCCGCGACTCCCACCGGCACCGCAGCCGCGCCGACCGGCGCCACCGGCAGCGTCACAGCTCCGGGGCCCAGCACCAGCTCCGCGCCGGCCGGAGGCGCGGTCTCAACCTCAGGTTGAGGCTTAGGCCAGCGATTTCGCAACTCTCCGGTCTGGATCGAGAGATCAGCGATCTGCAACGATCGTTGCGTCGGTTGTCCGCGCGTTGACTTCCCGCCGATCAAGGACATAACGTGCCAGACTGACCGTGCCGCACTGGCGGCCGATAAACATTCAACCCTATCTAGAGGGTCGGACGGGAGACATGGAAACCGGAAGCTATCTCGCAGTCATCAAGGTCGTCGGCGTCGGCGGCGGCGGTACCAACGCCGTCAACCGAATGGTCGATGCCGGGCTGCGCGGCGTGGAGTTCGTCGCCTGCAACACCGACGCCCAGGCCTTGGCGATGTGCGACGCCGATATCAAGCTGAACATTGGGCACGAGCTCACCAAGGGCCTTGGCGCCGGCTCGAACCCGGATATGGGCCACGGTGCGGCTGCCGAGTCGCGCGATGACATCAAGGAGGCGCTCAAGGGCGCCGACATGGTCTTCGTCACCGCGGGCGAGGGCGGCGGTACCGGCACTGGAGCTGCGCCGGTGATCGCCGAGATCGCCAAGAACGAGATCGGCGCGCTGACGGTCGGCGTGGTCACCCGTCCGTTCTCCTTTGAGGGCACCCAGCGCGCTCGTCAGGCTCAGGAAGGCATCCAGCGCCTGCGCGAAAACGTCGACACACTGATCGTGATTCCCAACGAGAAGCTGCTGACCATCGTCGAGCGACGCACGACGATCCTCGATGCGTTCCGCGAGGCCGACAACATCCTGCGCCAGGGCGTCCAGGGCATCACGGACCTGATCACGATCCCCGGACTGATCAATCTGGACTTCGCCGACGTTCGCACGATCATGCAGGACGCCGGCAGTGCCCTGATGGGCATCGGCACCGCCGCGGGCGAGAACCGCGCCGCCGAGGCCGCCAAGATCGCCATCTCCTCGCCGCTGTTGGAGGAGTCAGTCGAGGGCGCGATGGGGATCCTGCTCAACATCACCGGCGGCCACGACCTCGGGCTGTTCGAGGTCAACGAGGCGGCCGAGATCGTTCAGGGCGCCGCCGACTCCAATTCGAACATCATCTTCGGCGCGGTCATCGATGACGCGCTCGGGGACGAGGTGCGGGTGACCGTCATCGCCACCGGGTTCGATCACGGCCACACCGGGGCGGGCGGGGTTCAGGCCGCCCGGGAGA
>JALYTU010000467.1 GCA_030854125.1 Actinomycetota bacterium
TGGACGAGCGCCAGATGCGAGATCGGGGTGCGCTCGGGTGCGGACTCGCCAGGGTAGGCGCCGTTCAGCGGATCGAGCTCGAAGTCCTCGCAGAGCACCGGCGCGCCGGTGAGCGCGACGAACGAGGCCGGGCCGACGAACCGGGTACTGGCCCGCGTCTGCACCACCCGGACCGCGTGCCCGGCGCGGACGGCCAGGCGCGCGGTCTCAAGCGCCTTGTAGGCGGCGATGCCACCGCTCACCCCGAGCAGCAGGCGGGCCATCGCCGCTACCGCCTCGGTTCTCTGCGATCCGACCCGGTCACCTGGGTGCCTCGATCAGCGGTAGTGGTACTTGATCTTGCCCTGAGCGACCTCTTCCAGAGCGATCGTCAGGTAGTTCTTGGAGCGGGTGTCCACCATCGGCGGCGGAAACTCGTCAAACGTGCCCTCGCCGAGGTTGTGGTAGTAGGAATTGATCTGCCGGGCGCGCTTGGCGGCCACGACGACGCTCGCGTAGTCGGAGTCCACGTGTTCGAGCAGCCGGTCGATTCGAGGTGAGATCACAGATTCAGTCCTTGATGGGGTCAGTCAAGGTTAGCGTCCGGAACGCCTTCTGAAGCCAACGAGCTGTGGACGATCGCGACCAGCGCGCCGGTGGCATCCTCGAGCCGGTCGTTGACCACGACGTGGCCGAACTCGGGCTGGGCGTCAAGCTCGCGCTCGGCGGATGTCAGCCGGGACTCGATCTGCTCGGCGTCGTCGGTTCCCCGGCCGACGAGCCGGGCGCGCAGCGCCTCCCGGGACGGCGGGGCGATGAACACGGCGATCGCCTCGGGCATCGCCTCGCGCACCTGCCGAGCGCCCTGGATCTCGATCTCGAGCACGAGCGGGACGCCACCGCGCAGGCGGTCCTCCAGCTCGGAGCGCAGGGTGCCGTAGCGGCGCCCGGCGTAGGTCGCGTACTCGACGAAGTCGCCGGCCGACACGCGACGGTCGAACTCCTCCACCGAGAGGAAGTGATAGGCGACGCCGTCCTGCTCCCCGGGGCGGGGCGCGCGGGTCGTGGCCGAGACCGACAGCTCGAGCTCGGGGACGCGCTCGAGCAACCCGCGGATGAGAGTGCCCTTGCCGACCCCCGAGGGACCGGTGATCACGAACACCCTGGCCATCGCCGCGGTCAGAGCGGGAGCGACCCCGCTCAGCGGCGGCGCATCAGCGTGACGAGCTCGCCCCGCTGGCGCTCGGACAGGCCGCCGAGCGTCTTGGAGGGCGAGATCCGGCACTGCGAGAGGATCTTGCCGGCCTTGACGCGCCCGTACTTGGGGACGGCCAGCAGCAGATCAAAAACCTTGGCGGTCAGCAGATAATCGGGTGGCTGCAGCAGCAGCTCGTGAATCGGCTGGCGCCCGGCCTTCAGATCACGCTTGAGCTGCGCGCGCCGGCTACGAATGTCGTTGGCGCGCTGCAGCGCCTCCATCCGCTGGTGCAGGGAGCGCTCGGGAGCTGCGAGGGACTTCGAGAACGATTCACTGACCGGCGGCATGGGCGGCGACTATACATTGTGGGACCGGGCGATCAAGGCCCACCGCCCGAATTTCGCTCGACCTCAACCAGAGCTTGAGCATTGTCGAGCCTGGTTCCGGGAATAGCTTGCCTTTGCAGGATGTTTCTCCTGCTCTGGGCAGGTTTACGTAGGTGGCGGGGCCCGGTACCCAAGTAGAACCCGGGTCCTACCCGGCCAGCGCGGGGGCACCGTACGAGCCGCTCAGCTCAGCGGCGATCCGGCGTGCCGCCGCGGGGTCGCGAAAGCTCTCGGTGCCGACCGCGACCAAGCTCGCGCCGGCGAGCAGGAACTCTCGGGCATGCGCGCCTGTCTGCACCCCGCCCATCGCGATGATCGGGACCGACACCGCCGCGGCGACCGAGCTCACCTGGGCCAGCGCGATCGCCCGGACCGCCGGGCCCGACACGCCACCGGCACCGCCGCCCAGCCAGGGCTCGGCGCTGCCCGGCCGCAGGGCCATCCCGCGCAGCGTGTTGATCAGCGACACGGCGCTGGCCCCGGCATCCTGAGCCGCGCGGGCGACCGCGGGCACGTCGGAGGCATTGGGGGTCAGCTTGACGATCAGCGGCTTGTCGGTCAGTGGCCGGACGTGCTGCAGCAGCCGCGCGACCTCGCCCGGGTCAGCCCCCATCACCATCCCGGTCTCGACGTTCGGGCACGAGACGTTGAGCTCGAGCGCGCTGACCTCCTCCCGCGGAGCGAACGCGCCGACCAGCGTCGCCACCTCGTCGCGGCTGAAGCCCATCACGTTGACGATCAGCGGCACCGGCAGCGCGGCGAGCTGGGGCAGGTCGTGGACGAGGTAGCCCTCCAGGCCTCGGTTGGGCAGCCCGATCGAGTTCATCAGGCCGGCCGGCACCTCCCACAGGCGGGGGGGAGGGTTGCCCTGACGGGGGGCCACGGTGACCGTCTTGGACACGTAGGCCGAGAACGGGAACGCCTCCAGGAGCGCATCCCCGAACGCACGCCGGGCGGCGATCGCATCAAAGGTGCCGGACGCGTTGATGATCGGATGCGCGAGCCTCAGGCCGCAGAAGTCGGGCGCCCCTGCGGCGCAGGTCATGATCCGTGCCCCGGCATTGCGAACGCCTCGGGGCCGAGCTCTGAACCCTCGAGCACCGGCCCCTCGAGGCACAGGCGGATCAGACCCCGCGTGGTCGGGACCACGCAGCCGAAGCAGGCGCCGTAGCCACAGGCCATACCGGACTCCAGAGCGAGCTGGCAGGGTGCCCCGTGCTGCGCGCAGAGTGCCCGCACGGCTTCGAGCATCGGCGGCGGCCCGCAGGCAAACACCTCGGCGGGCGCGCCGGCGTCCAGCTCGGCGGCGAGCAACTCCGTAACCAGGCCATGGTGCCCGTGCGAGCCGTCATCGCAGGCCACCCGCGCGTCGCGCAGCAGTGCCGACCCGGCGGCATGTGCGGCGTCCCGGAACCCGAGCAGCGCCGGGGTGCCGGGACCGAGTACATCCTGCCAGAGCGCGAGCGGGGCGATCCCCACCCCGCCGCCGCACAGCACGGGCCGGCGACCGTCGCGCGGTGGCCGAAAGCCACGGCCGAGCGGTCCGACGATCGACAGCCCGTCCCCGGCGTCTAGCTCACACAGCCGGCGGGTCGCGGGCCCGACCGCCTCAAGCAGGAACTGCAGGGTCCCGGCCGGCGCGCGCAGCACGCTGAACGCACGTGGTAGGTAGGGCCGCTCACCGGCGCCTCCCCACCACCGCCGGGCGGCCATCAGCATGTAGAACTGGCCGGGCTCCGGCTCGGGACCGTGGCGGTCGGCGCAGGTCAGCACCAGGTAGGCACCGTGCTCGGCGCGCTCGAGGACCGGGACGACGCGGGCCCCGAACGGCGCGCCGACGCGGTCGGCGAGCGTTTCGGTCACGGCGCTGCGGGGGTCACGCTGGGCG
>JALYTU010000468.1 GCA_030854125.1 Actinomycetota bacterium
GAACATGACCGAGGCACGATTCGCCGGCAAATGCGTACTGGTCACCGGCGCCGGTTCGGGGATCGGCGCGACGATCGCGCGTGCTCTGCACAGTGAGCAGGCCACGGTCACGCTGGCCGACCGCGATGGCGCGTCGGTAGACGCGCTGGCCGCCGAGCTCGGCGATCTGGCCACGGCCGCGGAGCTCGACGTGCGCGACGAGGAGCAGGTCCGGGGAACGATGGACGGCCTCGACGTGCTGGTCAACGTCGCCGGCGTGGGCTCCACCACGAGCGCCCCGGACACCTCCCTGGAGGTGTGGGAGAACGTCTTTGCGGTCAATGCCCGCGGCACGTTCCTGTGCTGCAAGCACGCCCTCCCGGACATGATCCGGCGCGGCGGCGGGTCGATCGTCAACATCGCCTCGATCGCCGGGCTGGTCGGCCTGCGCAACCGCGCGGCCTACTGCGCCTCCAAGGGGGCGGTGATCGCACTCACGCGTGCGCTGGCGGTTGATCACGTCGGGGACGGCATCCGGGTCAACGCTGTGTGTCCCGGGACCGTCGACTCGCCCTGGGTCCGGCGCCTGGTCGAGGAGGCCGGCGAGTCGCTGGACGCGCTGCGGGCCCGGCAGCCGATGGGCCGGCTCGGCACCCCGGAGGAGATCGCCGCAGCCACTCTGTACCTGGCCTCCGACGCAGCGGCGTTCGCCACCGGGTCGGCGCTGGTCATCGACGGCGGGCTGACCGCGGCATAACCGTGCTGGCGCTGCTCGCGACTCCCGGGACGGCGGACTCCACCCGGGTGGCCGAGACGGCGCCACCTTCGGCGGCCCTGGACCCCGTGCTGGCCCAGACCCTGGAGGTGGGCGTGTGCGGCACCGACCGCGAGATCTCGTGCGGGCTGTTCGGCGTCGCGCCCGAGCACGAGCGCGACCTCGTGCTCGGTCACGAATGGCTCGGGGTGGTGGAGCGTGACAGCGCCGGGTTCTCACGCGGGGACCTGGTTACCGCCACCGTGCGTCGCTCGTGTGGACGGTGCGCCGCGTGCGCTCAGGGCGCCCCCGACGCCTGCCTGACCGGGGACTACCGAGAGCGCGGCATCACCCGCCTCCACGGCTACGCCGCCGAACTGGTGGCCGAGGCCCCGGAGCACCTGGTGGCGGTGCCGGCGACGCTCGGCCGTCTGGGCGTGCTGGCCGAGCCGGCGTCGGTGTGCGCGCGGGGGATCCGCCACGCCCGGGCGATCGGTGCGCGCCAGCCCTGGGCTCCCGCCCGCGCCCTGGTGCTCGGCACCGGGGCGATCGGGATGCTCTGCACGTACTTCCTGCGGCTGGAGGGACTGGAGGTGTGGACGGTGGGCCGGGCCGGGGCCGGAACCGAGAAGGCTCGGCTGGTCGCGTCCAGCGGCGCCGAGTACGTGTCCGCCAAGGACACCTCGACCGCAGCGCTCGCCGCCGAGCTCGGGGGCTTCGACCTGGTGATGGAGGCCACGGGCGATGCCCGGGTGATGCTCGCCACGCTCGGGTTCCTGCGTCGTAACGGCGTCGCCTGCCTGCTCGGCATCGACGGGCGCCCGGGGACGATCAGGATGGAGGGCCGGGTGCTCGGCGTAGACGCCGTGCTGCAGAACCGCGCCCTGGTGGGCAGCGTCAACGCCAACCGCGTCGACTGGCTGGCCGCCGTCGAGCAGCTCGACCGAGCCGCTCGGCGCTGGCCGGAGGCGCTGGCGGCGTTCGTCGGGCTGCGAACCCCCCCTGACCGCTTCGCCGACGCCTTTGCCTTCGGCGGCGTGAAGGCCACGCTGCTGTTCGGATAACGTGCGCCCACGCATGGTCGCTTTCGAGCTTCACGGCCACCCCGACGGTAAGCGCGACGGGCTCCGTCGCGTCCTGCACGCCGGCGTACCGGTCCTCGCCGCCGCCCGTGACGGTGAGCTGTTCCCGCTCCGCGGGTCCCTGGCCGAGCTCCTGGGCGCCGGGGGCTCGGCGCTTGTGGAGGCAGCGGCCCGGGCGCTCTCAGAGCCCCCGCTCCGGACCCCCGCCACGCTGCTGGCCCCCGTCGACCGGCAGGAGGTGTGGGCCGGCGGCGTCACCTACCGGCGCTCGGCCGATGCCCGTGAGCAGGAATCGGTCGCTGCCGACGTGTACACGCGGGTGTACGACGCCGAGCGACCCGAGCTGTTCCTGAAGGCCACCCCGGCCCGGGTGCCAGCGCCGGGTGCGCCGCTGCGGATCCGCGCCGACTCCGGCTGGGACGTGCCCGAGCCCGAGCTGGCCCTGGTCCTGGACGCGGCGGCCCAGATCGTCGGCTACCTGGCCGCGGACGATGTCTCGTCCCGCGCGATCGAGGGAGCCAATCCGCTCTACCTGCCCCAGGCGAAGATCTACGACGACGCGCTCGGGCTGTCGGGCACGATCGTCTTGGCTTCCGGGGACGACTCAGCGGTTCGCACGGCCGCGATTGAGCTGTCGATCCACCGCGCCGGCGCGGTGGTGTTCGCCGGCTCGACGTCGGTGGCGGAGATGAAGCGGAGCTTCGAGGAGCTGGTGGCGGCGCTGTTTGTGGAGCTCTCGCACCCGGCCGGTGCGGTGCTGCTGACCGGCACCGGAATCGTGCCCCCGGACGACTTCTCCCTGGCGCCGGGCGACGCGGTTAGGATCGCCATCGAGGGAGTCGGCGTGCTGGAGCACGAGATCTACCGCCAGGAACCGAGGGAGCATGTCGAAGACGCTGATCGCTGATGGGCTGATCCTGACCATGGACCCGGAGCTCGGGACGCTGCCCCGCGGCGACGTGTTGATCGACGGGGCACGAATCGAGGCGGTGGGCGTCGACCTGCCACGCGAGCCGGACGTTGAGGTGGTGGATGGACGTGACCGGATCGTGATGCCGGGCCTGGTCGACACCCATCGCCACATGTGGGCGGCGATGCTGCGCGGCTGCGCCTGCTACGGAGACCTCGGCACCTACTTCCACGACGTCGTCTTCACCTACGGGGCGGCGTTCACCCCGCAGGAGACCTACACATCGGTTCGCTTCGGCCTCGCCGAGGCGATCGATTCCGGGATCACCACGATGCACGCATGGGAGCACAACCTCCAGACCCCGGAGCACGCGGATGCGGCGCTGTCGGCGCTGGAGGAGTCCGGGCTGCGGGGGCGTTTCTCCTACGGTCCCTCGAGCGACCCCGCGGCCGGCAGCTCGTTCGCCCAGGGCACCGAGACGATCGATTTCGAGGACGTCCTGCGCCTGCGGCGTGCGCGCTTCGGCGACGAGGACGGGCGGCTGCACCTGGGGATCGCCTGCCGGGGGGTGGAGTATTCCCAGCCGGAGATCTGGCAGCGCGAGTTCGCGTTCGCCCGGGAGCATGGACTGCCGATCACCGTCCACACGATGATGACCACCCACGACGTCGAGCGGGCGCGGGCGATCACGATCTACCAGGAGGAGCAGGCGCTGGGTCCCGACG
>JALYTU010000469.1 GCA_030854125.1 Actinomycetota bacterium
GCGGCGGGCTGGGACTGGATGACGTGCGCGCTGGCGCGGCTGCGGATCAGCCCGGCCGCCGGCACGACACCCACAGCCGGCGCCGTCGTCGCGGCAAGGAGGACCGCGCTCAGCACGGCGAGAGGCAGGGCACGGAGCACGCTGGTCAAGTCAACCAGGCCGGCCCGACGCCAGCGCCCCAGCCGGAGCGCCGTGATCAGGCGGTCGCGGCCGCCGGCTCCTCCAGGCGTCGCGGCAGCAATGTCTCGCGAGCGATCACGAGGCGCTGGATCTGTGCGGTGCCCTCGTACAGCTGCAGGATCTTGGCGTCGCGCATCAGCTTCTCGACCTTGTACTCCTTGATGAAGCCGTAGCCGCCGTAGACCTGGACGGCGTCGGTGGTGACCTCCATCGCGCTGTCGGCGGCAAAGCGCTTGGCGTGGGAGGACTCGATCGTGTTGCGCTTGCCCTGGTCCAGCAACGCGGCCGAGTGCCAGGTCGCCAGTCGCGACAGATGCACCTTGGTCGCCATGTCGGCGATGATGAACTGGATCGCCTGGTGCATCGCGATCGGCACGCCGAACTGGACGCGCTCCTTGGAGTAGTCGATCGCGAACTCCATCGCGGCGCGGGCCACGCCGACGCCCATCGCCGCGACGCCGGGACGGGTGCGGTCCAGCGTCATCATCGCGATCTTGAAGCCCTTGTTCTCCTCGCCGACGAGATGGTCGGCCGGGATCTCGACGTCGCTGAACGAGATCGTCGCCGTGTTGGAGGCGCGCTGCCCCATCTTGTCCTCGTGCTTGTCCACGACGACACCGGCGTCCCGGGGGACGACAAAGCAGGAGATGCCGCGGTGGCCGGCCTCCTTGTCGGTCTTGGCGTAGACGGTGTAGAAGTTGGCGTACTCACCGTTGGTGATGAAGCACTTGGAGCCGTTGAGGACCCACTTGTCGCCCGTGCGCACGGCGGTGGTCTTCATTCCGGACACGTCCGAGCCGGCGTCGGGCTCGGTGAGGCAGAAGGAGGCGAGCAACGGGGCCTCGGAGAGGCGCCCCAGATACTCCTTTTTGAGCTCATCGGAGGCGGCGAGGATGATCGGCGCGGTGGCCAGGCCGTTGCAGGACAGCGAGGTGCCAATACCCGAGCAACCCCAGGCGATCTCCTCCTCGATGATCGCCCCGTCGAGGTAGCCGAGGCCGGGACCTCCGTACTCGGGCGGGAGGTGGTTGTTCATCAGACCCAGCTCCCAGGCCTTGTCCAGGATGTCCTGCGGCCAGGTGGCGTCGCGGTCATATTCCCATGCGACCGGCCGGATCTCCTTCTCGGCAAAGTCGTGGGCCATCTCGCGCATGCTCCGCTGCTCATCGGTGAGGGTGAAATCAACCACGGTGGGTTCTCCTTGACGTTCTCGATTGACTAGTCAGTCAACGTCTGTGATGAGATTACCCCATCGGCCCGGGAAGGCAACCGCATTGGCCTGGAGAGCCCTCACCTGGTCTGACCCGGCAGTTGTACGAGAGTGCAACACTGACGGGGTGCAGGACGCCTTTGGCATCGTCGTGTTCGTGGTCTGCGCCGTCGGCGTCGTCGGCGCGCTGGCCACGCTGCTGCTCAACCGGCGCACCTGGGAGGAGTACGGCCGCGACCATCTCCTGCTCGATTCCGATCACGCGCGCGCGGTGTCCACGGCCGGCTCCGGCTCGGCGGCCGAGCGCGACCTCGAGATCCGCCAGATGCTGGAGGCCCGCAACGCCCGCCGCCACCGCCGTGGCGAGCCCGAGGTCGATGTCGAGGCCGAGCTGGCCCGGCTCACCCGGACTCCGGCGATCGATGACGAACTGCGTGCCGAGATTCGCGACTTCGTCGTGGCCCGCAACCACCGCCGGGCACGCCGCGGCAAGCCGCCGCTCGATGTCGAGGCCGAGATCGAACGCGAGATCGCAGGCCTGGCCGGGGTCTGACTGAGGTAGGCTGCCCGCCGATGGCCGTCCCCCGCCGTATCGAGCTCGAGGAGCTCGTCAACCGTCCCGGTACCTACCTCAATCCCCAGACCGAGGTGCTGGTCATCGTAGATGACTCCTCCGCGCTGGACACCGAGGGTCTTGACCTGCAGGCGTCCGACGGCGAGGACTGGGTGCTCGTCGCCGACGAGGTGCCGATCGACGAGCACGAGCGCGACGCCCTGCTCGAGCGCTTCCAGGTCCGTTACCAGGAAAGCACCGCGCTGACCGCCGGCGACGACGAGGTCGAAGAAGAGGCCGAGCTCGAGCCCGACGCCGAGCACGAGGAATAGAGCCATCGGCGGCGCGCAGCGCGCCGCCCTCAGTCCCCCGGTGCGATCAGCCGCCGCGCAGCAGCGTCGCGCACTTCTGCATCCGGGTCACGTCTCCCGCAGCCTTCTGAATGCAGGTGCTGTACTTCTGGACGTTCGCCGCAGCGCCCGGGATCTTGTCGGTGCCCGACGCGGCGCCCGAGGCACCCGAGCCCGATCCCGACCCGGCGCCCGTGCCCAGGCCGCCGGCCCCCAGGCTGCCCTGGATCGCACCGATGATGCCGCGCAGCTGGGCGGCGAACTGCGGGAAGGGGCGCACGTTGCTCGGCGCCGCGACCGTTTGGGGCTGGTTGAGATTGGCGTACTGAAGGGTCACCGCGACCTGCGCCGAGCTCAGGCCCCCAAGCAGGCTGGAGAGCGTGCCGCTCACCGGGACGTCGAGGTTGATGGCCAGCTTGCGCAGGGTGTGATCGCCGGCGCCGGTCCAGATGTCGACGGTCGGGTCCTTGATCTCGGCAGCGATCTTCTGGCGCGTGGCGGCGGACAGCGTGGTCGGCAGCGCCGCCGTGCCGGTGGTGCCGCTGGCCGCGGCCTTGGCGAGCAGCGTCGAGACGTCACTGAGCAGCGCCACGACATTGACATGGGCCCGGATATGGGTGGTCGGGGTGCCGGCCACACTGTCGGCACCGACGATCGACGGGGCGGTCAGCCAGTGCAACGGCTTGATCCCGAGCTTGGCCAGACCACCGTTGCCGCCCCCGGCGCTGGCCAGGCTCGACGCGAGCTTCTGGTACTCGGCCGCGGGCAGCAGGTAGGCGGCGCCCTTGAGGGTCACGTACCCGGCGGTGCCCGTGGAGATGATCCCGAGCGCGCCGTGGTGGCCGAGCGCGTCGATGCTGATCGCGAGATTCGAGGCGGGCAGCTTGCCGGTGCCCCGGCTCTGGAAGGGACCGTTGAGACTGAGTGAGATCGGGCCGGTGATCGTGGTCGAGCCCGACGGCGTCAGCGTCAGGTCAAAGCCGAGCACTCCGCTCTTGACCGCATGGTCGCCCGAGAAGGTGGCCTTGAGCAGACTCTGGGCCGCGGCGGAGCCGCCCTGACCGGAGCCCGAGGTCGAGCCGGAGCTCGAGCCGCAGGCGGCGACCAGGAGCGCGAGGAAGGCGGCGACGAGCACCGTGGCCG
>JALYTU010000470.1 GCA_030854125.1 Actinomycetota bacterium
ATGGAGGTCCGCGATGCACGGTTACGCTGGGTCATCGCCGATACCGGGCCGGGAGTCGGCGCCCTGCGCGGCGACACCCGGCGCGGCAGCCAGGCGGCGGTGGCGGTGGTCGCCAAGGTGTGCCGGGCCGCGAGCGCCCCCATCGCCAGTTCGGGGCGGACCAGTTCGGGCCGGACCAGTTCCAGCCGCCTCACGATGTACGACTGCCGGGGCCGCGCCACCGCGATTGCCGCCGCGGCACAATGACGGCCGTGACTCCCGCTCGGACCACGTTGCGCCGCCGGCGAACTCTGGCGCTGGCGCTGCTGGGCGCACTCGCGGTCACGCTCGGCTCGGCCGCCGCTGCGCGGGCCGACGTCACGCGGAGCTCCAACTGGGCCGGCTACGCCGCGCACAGCTCCCGGGTGCGCTTCAGCCACGTGTTCGGCGCGTGGCGACAGCCGTCGGCGGCGTGCACGCCGGGAACCCCGACCTACTCGTCGCAGTGGGTCGGCCTCGGCGGCTACGCCGTGAACTCCAAAGCGCTTGAGCAGATCGGCTCCGAGCTCGACTGCAGCGCATCCGGCAAGCCGGTGTCGACGGTCTGGTACGAGCTCGCGCCGGCGCCCTCGCGGAGCATCCGGATGACAGTCGCCGCCGGTGACCAGCTCACCGCCGCGGTCACCGTGACGGGGCATCTGGTCCGCCTCCAGCTCTCCGATCTCACCCGCCATACCAGCTTCGTGCGCACCGTCGACGTCCACCAGATCGACGTCTCCTCGGCGGACTGGATCGTCGAGGCGCCCTCTGAGTGCACAGGCCCCGGCCCCTGCCAACAGCTGGCCCTGGCCGACTTCGGCACCACTGCGATGACGCGCGCGAGCGCGCAGACCAGCACCGGCCATCGCGCTGGGATCAGCGACCCGCGGTGGCGCACGACGGTGATCGTGCTCTCCTCTACGGGCCGGCGCTTCGTCGGTTCCGGGGTCCACGCCGGCGCCGACGCGACGCCCTCAAATCTCGTGTTCGGCGGGTCGGCCTTCGCGGTCACCTACGCAGGGGCAGGCGGGTCGGCATCGACGCCCACCGGCGTCACCGCACAGCGGCTCCGCGGCGCGACGCTGACGCGTCCCGGGCGCCGGTAGCAGGCCCGTCCGCGCCGCTCCCACGCTCTTACGAAAAACCTCGCTCCGTCCTACGACCGTCTATCGCGGGGGGACGATGCTCTGCGCATGACAACAAGCGCCGTTCCCCACCTCTTCTGGATCACGAGCCGCGCAGCCGGAGTGCTCGCCCTCGTCCTCGCCAGCCTCGCCGTTTCGCTGGGTCTGCTGATGAGCACGAAGCTGCTGGCTCGCCGCGGCCCGGATCTGCTCGCCGCCCACGAGGTGCTCTCGCTGGCGACCATCGCCGCGATCGTCGTTCACGGCCTCGCGCTGCTGGGCGACGGGTTCCTGAAGGCGTCGCTAATCGACATCGCCGTGCCGTTCGCCTTCTCCTACAAGACGTTCTGGACCTCGTTGGGGATCATCAGCGGCTGGGGTCTGGCGCTGCTCGGGCTGACCTACTACCTGCGCCGCTACATCGGAGCGGCCCGCTGGCGCTCGGTGCACCGCCTGACCGCGCTCGTGTGGCTGGCCGGTCTCGGTCACGCCCTCGGAGAGGGCACGGACGCCAGCCAGCCCTGGTTTCTGGTCATGCTCGCCACCGTCGTCATTCCCGCCCTGATGCTGCTTGCCGTGCGCCTCGCCTCCCGCGGGCGGCCGGCGGCGCCACGCGGCCCGGAGAGCCGCGGTGACATCCGGACCGTCCCGGCCGGTGCGGTGCCAACCGCCGGGGTCGCCGTCCGCGGCTGAACGCGCCGAACTACAGGCCCGGCGGGTGCCGGACCACGAAGCCCGAGAACTCGCCCCCGCCCTGGGACCAGCGTGTCCCGCCGGTGGCCAGGGCGACGGTGTCAAAGCGCCAGCCCGCGACCGTCATCCAGGCGTGGCCGGCATTGGCGTAGACGGTGATCCAGCGGCCGGGCCCGGGCGCGCCCCAGCTCTCAAAGGAGCCCGAGGTCAGCGGCGAGCTGAGCAGGCCGGCGGCGGCGAGCGCATAGGAGATCGAGCCTGAGCAGTCATAGCCGTTGGCCTGGAAGGACCCGTGGCCACCGCCCCAGATGTACGGGAGCGTGGCGATCGCGTTGCCGGCGGCGATCACCCGGGCGACGGCGGCCGGCGCTCCGGCGGGGGCCTGAACCATCCCGCCGGTGTTGACCGCGATCCCCGCCACGCTGACGTTCCCGACCCGTGCCGCCCTCACCGCTGCTGCGGCGGCAGCAGCGGCCTTGTGCTCGAGCGAGGTCAGGTGACCGCTGACCGCGCGATATCGCGCGGTTGTCTGCGAGCGGGCCGCGAGCTGGCGCAGCTGTGCGCGCAGCAGCGCGTCCTGCAGGGCCGCGGCGTCGTTACGCCGCGCCAGCACGGCCTGGGCCAGCCGGCGATCGCTCGCCTCCAGCCCTCCCAGCCGATCGGCCTCGCTGCGGACCGCGGTGCGCGTCGCCCGCGTCAGCCCGACGATCCGTGCGTCCTGATGAGCGACCCGTGCCATGAAGCCGACCTGTTCCAGGAGATCGCCGAAGCCGTGCGCGTTGAGGACGACCGACATCAGATTGGGTTGGGCGCCCTCGTAGCCGGCCACGAGGTTGGCGGCCAGCGCACCGGTCGCGAGCTGCAGGCGGTTCTCGAGTGAGATCAGTCGCGCTCGCGAGGCGAGCAGCGCATCCTGGGTGCGGCGCAGGGCCGCGATCCGGTTGTCGAGATCGGTCTGGATCACGCCGAGGCGCGCGCGAGCGTTGGCCAGGCCGCCGCCCGTCGCCTCGATGCGCCGGGTCTCGGCGCTGATCTGGGTGTGCAGCGACCCAGTGGCCGAGCGCGCGGCGCTGATCCGATCCTGAAGGCTGGTGGCGCTGCGGGCGACCGACCCACCCAATCCGAGCACCAGTCCGAATACGAGCGCGCAGACCAGCCCCGCGACAGCGGCAGGGGCACGGTGCAGACGGCGCCTGGAGAGAGGGTGCGGCATGGAGGCGGCGCCGACCCTAACACGACCCTTCGGCGTCACCCCATCTCGACCTGGGCCTGCAAGAGATCCTGCAAATATGGTGTTTGCGGGTTTCCGCGCAGACGCTCGGTGGGGTGGGGGACGACGCCTCCTGCGGTCGGGTTGGCATACTCGATCGATGCGACGTCCTCGTCACGCATTCGTCGTGCTGCTCATCTTCGGTCTGGCCGGCTTCGCGGTTCCGGCCATCACGATGGCCGCCGGCGGCGGCTCAGCGGGCGATCAGCAGTACACCGATCCCTTCGGCGGCTCAAGCGGCGGTCAGACCAGGACGACGGCCACTTCCACGGCGGCGCCTGCGCCGGCCACCTCTCCGGCGGCTCCGGCGGGGACCGCTCCCGCCGG
>JALYTU010000471.1 GCA_030854125.1 Actinomycetota bacterium
GGTCACGTGTACGCGATCGAGTGCAACCCACGCACCCACTCGGCGATCACCATGTTCTATGACCACCCCGACGTCGCCCGCGCCTACCTCGAGGACGGCGTGGAGACAGTGACCCCGACGCCCGGCAGCCGCCCGACCTACTGGCTCTACCACGAGCTGTGGCGGATCGCGCGCCATCCCGCCCGGTTCCGCGAACCTTTGCGGCGGATCCGGCATGGCAAGGAGGCGATCTTCGCCTGGGATGACCCGCTGCCGTTCCTGATGGTCCACCACGCCCAGATCCCCTCGCTGCTGCTCGCCAACCTGCGTCGCGGTGGGGCCTGGCATCACATCGACTTCAACATCGGCAAGCTCGCCGAGGCCGGAGGCGACTAGGTGGCCCTGCGCGTGCTGCACCTCGTCGGTTCGGCGGTCAGCGAGTTGATGGCCGACCTCTCGCGGCTCTACGCCCGCGACTGCCTTGGCGTCCTCGCCGCGGCCCCGGGCTACGACACGGTCATCGCCCACGTTGACCCGGACCGGCGCTGGCGGTTTCCGGCCACGCTGACCGCGGAGGGCCTGGCCGATGCGGACTCGCTGTCGGCCGCGGCGGCGATCGCGCACCTCGTCTCACTGAACATCGACGTCGTCGTGCCCCAGATGTTCTGCCGCCCGGGGATGACCGAGTACCGGTCGCTGTTCGATCTGCTCGAGATCCCCTACGTCGGCAACCGGGCCGAAGTGATGGCGCTCGCGGCCGACAAGGCCCGGGCCAAGTCGGTTGTGGCCGCGGCCGGCGTCGGGGTGCCGGCCGGTGAGGTCGTCGGCATCGGCACGCGACCCAACCTCGCGCCGCCTGCGGTGGTCAAGCCCGTGGACGGCGACAACTCGCTCGGGGTCACGTTCGTGCGCGACTCAGCCCAGTATCCGGCGGCGGTTTCGGGCGCCTGCGCACACGGATCCGCGGCGCTCGTGGAGGAGTACATCCCCCTCGGACGCGAGGTCCGCTGCGGCATCATCGACCGCGACGGCGAGCTCGTGGTCCTGCCGCTTGAGGAATACAACGTCGACGCGGCCACGCACCCGATCCGTGACCACGCCGACAAAATCTGCCGCGGTGAGGACGGCGAGCTTGCGCTGGTCGCCAAGCAGCGCAGCCGCGCCTGGATTCTCGACGGCGCCGATCCGATCACCGCGGCGGTCGGGGCGGCCGCCCGGCGCTGCCACAACGCGCTCGGTTGCCGGCACTACAGCCTGTTTGACTTCCGCATCGACCCCGACGGTCACCCGTGGTTCCTGGAGGCTGGCCTGTACTGCTCGTTTGCCCGCCAGAGCGTGGTCACGGTGATGGCCGCCGCGGCCGGCATCCCCATCGAGGAGCTGTTCGCGGCCGCGCTGGACACCGCCCTCGCCGACCGAAGGACACTCCGATGAACACTGCCGTCCTGACCGCGATCGGCGCTGAGCTGACCGACGTGTCGCTGACCGAGCTCGATTCCGAGGCGATCGCCCGGCTGCGCGGCCTGCTCGCCGAGCACGGGGTCCTCGTCTTCCCCCGCCAGTCGATCGACGACACCCAGTTCGTCGCCTTCCTGCGCGCCTTCGGCCCGCTCGCGTTTACCGAGGGCGAGGCGAGCGCACCCGGCTTCCCGGACCTCAATGTGGTCAGCAACGTCGGTCGCGAGACGCCGCCGCGCAGCAGCTTTCATGTCGACACCAGCTATGTACGTCATCCGCCTGCCTATACGGCGCTGCGGGCGGTGACGATTCCTGCGCAGGGCGGGGAGACCCTGTTCACCAACCAGTACCACGCCTACGACACACTGCCCGCCGAGCTTGTCGATCAGCTCGCGGGGCGCACGATCACCCACGTGGTCACCGGCCTGTCGCTCGGCCCCAGCGCCGAGACCTCCGCCGAGCACCCGATCTTCCGTCCCCACCCGTTGTCGACCCGGATCGCCTTGTACCTCTCGACCGCCAGCCGCTGTCAGACGATCAGCGGCATGTCGGCGCCCGAGGCGAGCGAGATGATCGCCTTCCTGCTCGAGCACTCCACCCGCGAGGAGAACATCCACCGTCACCGCTGGTCACCCGGGGACGTGGTCATGTGGGACAACGGCTGCGTGCTGCATCGCGCCGACCACGACCAGGTGGTCGGGGACCGGGTCATGCATCGCGGGATGGTCGCGGGCTACGCCGTGTGAGCGGGTCTCGGGGCCGGGAAAGTACCCTGCCCCGATGGCTCTGAGTTCCGGACCATCGCCGGAGGCCCTCGCCGCCTTCGCGCCCGTGGCGACTGCGTTTGAACGTCTGCTTAGCGACGGGCCGGGCGGTGGTGCGTTGGTGGTGCGCCTGCGCGGTAAGACGGTGGTCAACCTGTTCACCGGGAGCGCCGACCGCGCCGGGACCCGGCCCTGGACCCCGGAGACGCTGGCGCTCAGCTTTTCGACCACCAAGGGCGCCGCGTCAACCGTGGTTCATCGGCTCGCCGACCGTGGGCTGCTCGGCTACGACGACCCGGTGGCCGCCCACTGGCCCGAGTTCGCCACCGGCGGCAAGGGCGCGATCACCGTTCGCCAGCTGCTCACCCACAGGGCCGGGCTCTCCAGCGTGCAGGCCGTCGCCGGCCAAGCCGAGGAGATGCTCGACCACCTCGTCATGGAGGAGCGCCTGGCCGCGCGCGCCGTGCGCGCCCCGACCGCGCGCTCGGCTTACCACGCGATCACCTACGGCTGGCTGCTGGCCGGGCTGGCCCGGCGCGTGACGGGCCATGGGATGCGCGAGCTCGTCCAATCTGAGCTCGCCGGCACGCTGCGCACTGACGGGCTGAACATCGGCGCGCCCGACGGTGCCGGGGAGCGGATCGCTCAGCCGGTCGGCTCGGCACTGCGTCAGATCGGCATGATCGCTCGGTTTGCCTCCCCGGCTCTGACGCTGACCGGGCTGGGGCGGTCCGGCTATGAGGCGCTCCTGATTCCCGGCTTTCATCGCCTCTTTCACGGCTCCGAGCCTTCGATCTGGCACACCGAGATGCCCGCGGTCAACGGGCTGTTCAGCGCCGACGGACTGGCCCGGCTCTACGGCGCGCTCGCCAACGGCGGCGCCGAACCGGGCGGCCCGCGGCTGCTCGCCGCCGAGACGGTCAAGGAGCTGGGCCGCGTGCAGCTGCGCACGGCTGACAGCGTGCTGGGCCTGCGCATGCGCTGGCGGCTGGGCTACCACCAAGCCTTCGGCGCCGGCCCCGTGGCGCCGCGCGCGTTCGGCCACTACGGCTACGGCGGGTCGGGCGGATGGGCCGATCCCGAGATCGGGCTCTCGCTGGGCTTCGTCACCAACCGGATCGGCTCGCTGACCACGCCGCTGGGCGACCTCACCCTCTACCGCCTGAACAAGGTGGTGCGGGAGTGCGCGGCCCGCCTCTGAGCGGCGAGCGGCCCAGCGTGGGCGGATC
>JALYTU010000030.1 GCA_030854125.1 Actinomycetota bacterium
GGAGGGACACCAAGCGCAGCGGGCCGGCAGCCAACGACGTATCGCCCGGCGAGACTCGGCTTCGGCTGCCCACTCCGCCAACGGTCAGTCCGGGCGCACTCGATCTCGTGGCCCGAGCGGCTGCCGGCGACCGTTGCCGCGTAGGCGCACAGATCCTGGCGCCGGTGATCGTCGATCGCGTCGTTGTATGCGCGCATGAAGGACCCAATGGCGGGACAGACGGATCTTGGATGATCGGTGAATGGCTCACCCGCCAGCATCGAGGCGAGCTCCATCACGCAAGCGCCGCCCTCAGGCGATCTGTGCTTGCCCTTGCTCAGCTTGATCGTTTGGTGCGTAACGGGGGACATGTGGGGCCTTTCTTCAGGGTCGCCGACGGACGGGTGGTCTCAGTTGCGAGTGCTCGAACGCGTCACCTGGATCCAGACAGTCCTACGAGAAGGCGGTCGCGGATTCGCCGCTGTTCGTCTCCCGCAGCTCGGCGTTTGAGCTCACACACCCCTTGCGTCAGCCGGGTTACCGGTCTTACCCGCGTTGCTTGGGGATCTTGTCAACTCCCGCGGCCAGCGTCGTGCCGGCTCCACCTCGGCAGGCGGTACCCCGCCAAGATCTCGGGTGGCCGCCCAACGGCTCGATATACACCATGAGTATGGGTGGCGGACCGAGGAGGGCTATTGAACAGCGACCTGGGCAGCGCGTGCAGGAGCTTGCTCGTCGTCGAGCAACTCGCCGGTGAGCCTGTGCACCAGCTGCGTAAGCTCGGCGTGCTCGGCGGGTGCCCAGCCGTCGAGCAGCTCGGCGAGGCGCTGCCGGTGCACGGCCACGAGCTGATCGACCGCCGCCTGGCCGGCCGGGGTGAGAATCGGGCCCGGCTCGTCGGGGGAAATTCCGTCGCCGGCCGGGATCGTGGCGAGCCCGTCTTCGGCTAGGCGCTCGAGCAGGCTCTGAACTCGGCTCGCGCTGAACGCAGGTTCGCGCGCGAGCTGCGTTGCGCTGTAGTCAGGGTGGCGCCAGATCCGCAGCAGCAGCCAGCAGGCCGCGGGCTCGAGATCCACTCCCGCCTGTGCGGCCAGGCGCCGGAAGAACTCGCCGCGGTGATCTCGGCTCGCCAACACGGTCAGGGCCCGCTCGAGCTCCTGCACGGAGCTGCGATCGGTCGGTATGGCGAACGCCTGGCCGGTGTCGGTGGCGCTGGTGGTCTTGCGCAGTTTCGAGCTCGGGCATGAGGCAGGTCAGCAAGAAGGCAACCGCGGCGATCGGGGCGGCGACCAGGAACACGGTCTGCAACGAGTGCGCGTAGGCCTGCACGTAGCCGCCGTGGACGGCGGCCGGGAGCTTCGCCAACGCCGCGGGACTGACGCTGGCTCCGGTCAGGCCGGCCGGAGGCTTCACCCCGACGAGGTAATGCTTGAGGTTGCCGACGAGCAGGTTGGCGAAGATCGCGCCGAACACGGCGGTCCCGAACGACCCGCCCATCGAGCGAAAGAAGGTCACGCCCGAGGTCGCCGCCCCCAGATCCTTGAGTCGACCGCGTTCTGCACCGCGATCACCAGCACCTGCAGGACGCTGCCCAGGCCGACGCCGAGCACGAACATGTACAGCGAGCTCAGCACTGTGCCGGTCGAGGCGCCCATCCGAGAGAGCAGCAACAGCCCGACGGTCATGATCGCCGTCCCGAGGATCGGGAACATCTTGTAGCGCCCGAACTGGCTGATCAACAGGCCCGAGCCGATCGACGTGATCAACAGGCCGGCCATCATCGGCAGGATCCGCAGCCCCGAGAGCGTCGGGGTCACCCCCTGGACGATCTGCAAAAACAGCGGCAGGAACGTGATCGCGCCGAACATGGCAAAGCCGACCACGAAACCGACCGCGCAGCTGACCCAGAACACGCGGTTTGAGAACAGGTGCAGCGGGAGCACCGGCTCGGCCGCACGGCGCTCGGCAATCACGAACGCCACGATCAGCACCACGCCGACGAACCCGAGGCCGACGATCGGCGCCGATCCCCAGGCGTACGTGGTGCCGCCGAGGCTCGTCGGCATCACCAGGCTGGTGGCCGCCAGTGCGAACAGCGCGGCGCCGAGGTAGTCGATCACGTGGTGCACCCGGGTCAACGCGCCGGGCAGCACGGCCGCGGTGACCGCTAGGGCGATCGCCCGAGGGGAAGGTTGATGTAGAAGATCCAGTGCCAGGACAGGTTGTCGACCAGGAACCCACCGATTAGCGGGTCGATCACGCTCGTTACTCCGAACACCGCGCCGAAGATGCCCTGGTAGCGACCGCGGTCGCGTGGCGAGACAACATCGCCGATGATCGTCTGCGCGCCGATCATCAGCCCGCCGCCACCGATCCCTTGGATGGCTCTAAAAGCGATCAGCTCCGTCATCGAGCTGCTGATCCCGGACAGCGCCGATCCGATCAGGAAGATCACGATCGCCGCCTGGAAGAACAGCTTGCGCCCGTACATGTCCCCGAGCTTTCCCCACAGCGGCGTCGACGCCGTCGAGGCCAGCAGATAAGCCGTCACCACCCACGACAGATGCGACGCGCCACCGAGGTCACCGACGATCGTCGGCAGCGCGGTGGCGACGATCGTCTGATCGAGCGCCGCCAAACAACATCCCGCTCAGCAGCGCGCCGATGATCAACCACAACCGACGACCGGAGACGGTCTGCGGCCCGCTGGCGGAGGGAATGCTCTCCGGCGCCACAGCCGTCATCTCGCCGCTTCCGTACCCGTCACAACCGGCCGGTCGGACGCTAGCTGCAGGCTCACGCCGGGCGTCCTAACTGGAGCGTTACGAGCTCGGTCAGCGGCACTGATTGTCGGCGTGCCAGCGCATCGCCCGGGTCGCACTACCGCCGCTGACCACCGGCGCTGGGGAGCGATCACACTCGAGATATGTGTGCGTGCGCCCCGCCACACCCCGGCCGGATCACGCAGCCAGCGCCTCCCGCAGCTGCTCGACACCGTCGCGGTCACCTCCGGTCAGCGCCTCATTGCAGACAATGAGCAGTCAGAGACCTTACGCGCCCAGACGTCGACAGCGTCTGTCATCTCCTCGATGGTCCACAGGCTCACCGAGGCGCGCGTCCACCAATCGCGGGGCGCCCACCGTAGCGTTCACCGATCTGCGGGCTCTTTCGTCGCCGTCGCGCTACGGAGCTCTCAGATGATGCGGCCACCGCCGGATCATGACACCCGACGCATGACGTGCAATCGACTCAGGCCGGCGTCCGGGCTCGGTACCCCGTGCTCACTCGGATACGCCTGGCCCAAGAGAGAGCACTCGGACACGCGCGCATCCATAGGCCGAGACCGGAAAAACCAGTACCGCTGGATCCAACCGTGTCCGGTAGCACAGGCTCAACGCGATGCTCGTCTCGCCTCTCACGGATGACGAGGCTGAGGAACCTGCGGGCCTCTCCAGTTCGCCGCCTCGGCGGGACGGCACCTGTGCGCCCTCGCCGGTGCCAAGGCGGCTCAGCTTAAGCGTGGCGCCCGAGCGTAAGAACTCGGTCGAGCGGGACGCTAGAGACCCAAAGGCACCATCAAGGGAGCCCGAATGTCCGAGCACAACAACAGCGACGCCGGCACCGTTCGACGTCCAGAGCCCCGTCGAGTACGACGAAACCGCGCCGCTGCTGTCGTGCTGGCACCCGTCCGCGGGAATCGTCCACTTCCACCTGCTGCTCGATCCGCTCTCCCAAACCGAGCTCGTGGAGGTGCGACTATTCGCGCCGATCGCCGCGCTGAATTGCGGGGATCGGTCGCGGTAAGACTTTCGGGCATTCGGACGCAAGAGTTACAGTTGCTCACCCGATCCTGGTAACCCAGCTCGTGCTCGACTGCACCTATCGCGTTCAGACCCTCCACCAGCCGGGGCATTTGGCGCGGGTGGTGAGCGCGATTGCGCAGGGCGAGGGGTTGATTGGCGACGTGACCACCGTGTCGGTCGGACGCGAGCACTCGATCCGTGAGATCACGATCGAGGCGCGCGACACCAAGCAGACAGAGCAGATCGCGGGGCTCCTGGATGCGCTCGAGGACGTACACGTGCTCCGGTATGAGGATCGCGCGTTGATGCGCCACGAAGGGGGCGAGCTCACGATCGAGGCGGTGCGTCCCGTCCACACGGTGCAGGAGATGCGTGACATTTACACGCCTGGCGTCGCCCGTGTCTGCTTGGCGATCGCAGAGAATCCGGCGCTCGCGGGACGCTTCACGATGATCTCGCGCTGCGTCGCGATCTGCACCAACGGCACCCGAGTGCTGGGACTGGGCAACATCGGCCCGGTCGCGTCGATGCCGGTGATGGAGGGCAAGGCGGTCTTCTACCAGCAGTTCGCGGGGATCTCGGCGATGCCGATCCTGATCGACGCGGCCGACATCGACTCGTTCGTTGAAACGGTGGTGCGGATCGCGCCGACGTTCGGCGGCATCCACCTCGAGGACATCTCGGCGCCCGAGTGCTTTGAGATCGAGCGCCGGCTGATCGAGGCGCTGCCCCAGCCGGTCATGCACGACGACGTCCACGGGACGGCGGTGATCGCGCTGGCGGCCGCGACCGTCGCGTGCCGCCAGGCGGGGATTGAGCTGCGCGCGGCGGTCGTCGGTCAGCTCGGGCTCGGGGCGGCGGGGCTCGGGATCGCTTCGTTGATGGTCGACGGCGGCGTTAAGCGGGTGATCGCGTTCGACCCCCAAGAGGCATCACACGAGCGCGCGCGCGCGAAGGGGATCGGGTTGGGCTCAATGGATGACGTGATGGGCGAGGCGGACGTGGTGATCGCCACGACCGGACGGCCGGGCCTGATCAAGCCGTCGATGATCCGCCAGGGGCAGGTGATCCTCGCGCTCACGAACCCCTACCCCGAGATCTCGCCTGAAGACGCCCAGCGCGCGGGCGCGGCATTCGCGGGCGACGGGCGCAGCGTCAACAACGTGCTCGGCTACCCGGGGATCTTCCGCGGCGCGCTGATGGCCGGCGCGAGCGAGATCAACGTCGAGATGAAGCTCGCTGCGGCGAAAGCGCTCGCGGATCGGGCGAGCGATGGAGAGCTCGTCCCCGATGTGCTTGACCAGAACGTGCACGATGCGGTCGCCGAGGCGGTCCGCGACGCCGCACAGCGCAGCGGCGTGGCGCGGCCGGAGCTCGCGTCGGCCGGGCTCCAATCGGGGTCGACAAGATGAGCGCCGGCGAGCATATGGCCACCGGGCCGGAAGATCCCGCCGGCGGCGGCGCCCGCGGTCGGGCGCTGCTGGGCCGTATGGACCGGCTGCCGAGATGGCCCTTGCCCCGCTTTGACCTTTTCGTGCTGGGGCTGGCGTACTTCTTCGTCTTCTATGACATCAGCGACATCGGCTTCGGGCTGCCGGCCATCGTCAAGCAGTTCCACCTGAGCACCAATGACGTGAAGTTCGTGGCGATAGCCATCGGGCTGATCGGCTACATCGTGGGGTCGAACCTGATCGCGGCGCTCGCGCACTGGCGGGGCCGCCGACTCGCGTTCCTTGCCTCGTTGCTCCTCTCCGGCCTGGGATCCCTCGGCTCCGCCTTTGCGACCGGGGTCGTCTCGCTGTCGATCTGGCGTTTCCTGACCGGTATGGGCGTCGGCGCGGCCCTCAACATGGCCTCGATATACGTGGGGGAGCTCGCTCCTTCCTCACACCGAGGCCGGATCTCGGTGACGATGTTCATGGTCGGCATCATGGGCCAGGCCGTCACGCCGTTCGTGGCCCTTGCGCTGGTACCGAATTTGACGATCGGCTGGCGGCTTCTGTTCGCCATCGGCGCCTTGATTGGGGTGGCGGGCGCGATCTTCGCCCGGCGGCTGCCGGAGTCACCCCGATGGCTGATCCAGCAGGGCCGCCTTAAGGAAGCCGAGGCTCTCGTCGGGACGATGGAGCAGCGCTTCGACCCGGAGGAACTGGCGGCGTCCGCAGCGTCGCCACCGGCCGGGCCCATCTCCGGTGCGTCCGACGGGACTCCACCGACCAGCGAGGACGAGGATTCAGGCAACGCCATGCGCGACCTGTTGCACGGACGGTACGGCCGAGCGGTCCTGGCCCTGACCACCATGTGGTTTCTGTGGTACATCGGCAACTACGGGTTCCTGGGGGACGCCGCGACTCTGCTCTCCGGGAACGGACTGGGGATCGGCAGCTCGATCCTGTACCTGGCGGTCGGCGCGATCGGATACCCGGTGGGGGCGGGAATCATGATCCTCACGGCCGACAAGATCGAGCGCAAGTACCTGATCTTCGGCGCCACGGTCCTCTGGCTGATCGGGATGCTGCTGGTCGGGACCCTGGCCAACGGCGCGGTCGTGACCGTCGGCTCATTCCTGGCGACGGTGGCCCTCGGGTCCTACCTCCAGGTCGCCTACACCTTCACCGCCGAGAACTTCCCGACCCGCCTGCGGGCCCGCGGGTTCGCCCTGGCTGACGGAGGCGGGCACCTGGGCGGGGCTGTGGGCGCGCTGCTGCTACCCGCACTGGTGACCGGCACCACGTTCTTCATCGGGTTCGCCATCATCGGAATCACCGGGCTGCTGGCCGGGCTGATCGCCCTGGGCGGTCCGAAGACCAGCGGCCGCTCACTCGAGAAGGTCGCGCGCTGACATGCGTTCGGCTCGCTGGGAGCCCTTTGTCCTGGCACGACTCCACAAAGCGCTCAGCGCTCCCCGGACGCCCGCCGGCAACCCAAAGGATGACCAGTGAGCGAGACGGTCGCCGACCAGCTGATCGAGGTTCTGCTCCAAGCGAACGTCAGGCGGATCTACGGCGTGGTCGGCGACAGCCTGAACCCGGTTGTGGACGCCGTGCGCCGCGCGGCCGGGATCGAGTGGGTGAGCGTCCGCAACGAGGAGGCGGGCGCGTTTGCCGCGGCCGCCGAGGCCCAGGTAACGGGCACGCTTGCCGTGTGCGCCGGCTCGGCCGGGCCGGGCAACACCCATCTGATTCAAGGCCTATATGACGCTCACAGAAGCGGTGTGCCCGTGCTCGCCCTCGCCGCTCATATCCCGACCGCGCAGATCGGCACCGGCTTCTTTCAGGAGACTCATCCCGAGCGCCTGTTCATAGAGGCCAGCGGCTACTGCGAGCTGGTCAGTCAGGCTGGCCAGATGCCGCGTCTCGCGCGAATCGCCGTCCAGCACGCGGTCGGCGCAAGCGAGGTGGCAGTGCTCGTGCTGCCGGGCGACGTCGGCGCATTGGCGGCGGCGGGACCCGCCGCTCACGGCCACATCTCGCCGCCCGCCGCAACGCCCCAGCCCGACCCGTCGCAGGTGGCCGCGCTCGCCGGCTCGATCAACGCCGCTGCGACCGTCACGCTGTTCTGCGGCGCCGGTGCGCGCGCTGCCCACGCCGAGGTGATGGAGCTCGCTTCGCGAGTCAAGGCCCCCGTTGCTCACACCCTTCGGGGCAAGGAGTGGATCCAGTACGACAACCCTTTTGACGTGGGCATGTCTGGTTTGCTCGGCTACGGCGCGGCATACGAGGCGATGCACGAAGCTGACCTGCTGCTGCTGCTCGGCACCGACTTTCCGTACGACAGCTTCCTTCCCGGAGCGCACACGATCCAGATCGACCGGGACCCCACTCACCTCGGCCGGCGCACCCCGCTCGATCTGGGAGTCCACGGCGATGCCCGCGAGACGCTGCGAGCGGTGCTGCCGCTGGTCGAGGAGAAGGCCCAGCACGCGTTCCTGGACTCGATGCTCCGCGACCACGCCCGGGCGCTCGAGCACGCCGTCGACGCGTACACCAAGAACATCGACCATCACCGCCCGGTCCACCCCGAGTACCTGGCATCCGTCATCGACGACGTGGCCAGTGACGACGCCGTGTTCACCGTCGACACCGGGATGTGCAATGTCTGGGCCGCCCGCTACCTCACCCCCAACGGCCGGCGCCGAGTGATCGGCTCGTTCCTGCACGGCAGCATGGCCAACGCGCTTCCGCATGCCATCGGCGCGCAATCGGCCAACCCCGACCGACAGGTGATCTCGATGTCCGGTGACGGCGGGCTGAGCATGCTGCTCGGCGAGCTGATCACGGTCACTGAGCACGAACTTCCCGTCAAGATCGTCGTGTTCAACAACTCCTCGCTCGGCATGGTCCAGCTCGAGATGATGGCCGCCGGCTACCCCCACTTCCAGACCGAGCTCCCATCGATCGACTTCGCCGCCGTGGCGGCGGCGCTAGGGATTCACTCCGTCCGGATCACCGAACCGGCCGACCTTCGCGATGCCCTTACGGAAGCGTTGACCCGCTCTGGTCCTGCGCTGATCGACGTCGACACCGACGCCAACGCCCTCTCGATGCCGCCGAACGTCACGGCCGCGCAGGTGCGGGGTTTCGCGCTCGCCGCGGGTCGAACGGTGCTCGACGGAGGCGTCGGAAAGATGGTCGAACTCGCCCGCGCCAACCTTCGCTACATCCCACGACCGTGAGATCACAGGGTCGTCCACCATCGAGTCCGCGGGGCGCTGTCACCGTATGAGCACCCTTGATGCGGTGCGCGACTACCGGCCTCACCGTCTGTTGGCGTTGTGGCACTCGACGATCGGCAAGAAGTACGTGGCTGCGGTCAGCGGGTTGATCCTCGCGATCTTCGTCGTCCTGCACATGCTCGGAAACCTGAAGGCGCTCGAAGGCGCCGGCGGAGGTCATCCCGCGGTCGATCGCTACGCGCACTTCCTACGCACGGTCGGATCGCCGGTGCTGCCGCACGACTTCGCGTTGTGGACCGAGCGCGGGGTGCTGATCCTGGCACTTGTCCTGCATGTGACCGCGATCACGCAGCTGTGGCTGCGAAACCGGGCGGCCAAGCCCAGCGGCCATCACATTCGGCGGGTGCGCTCGACGATCGCGGCCCGCACGGTGCGCTACAGCGGCGTGCTGATCCTGGCGTTCGTGGTCTTCCACATCTTGCAGTTCACGACGTTCACGATCCACCCGACGGCGATGGTCAGGGGCACGGTCTACGCCAACACCTACGGCGCGTTTCACGCCTGGTGGCTGGTGGTGATCTACGTCGGCGCCGTGACCGTGCTCGGCCTGCACATCCTCCACGGGCTGTGGAGCGGGACGCAGACGGCCGGGATCGACAACCCCGATCGCAACTGGTTCTGGCGCCGGCTCGCGGCAGCCGTGGCGGTCGTGACCGTCATCGGGTTCGCGGCGGTCCCGATCCTGTTCGCGGCCAACGTCCTGCCCAGGCCCGTCACGGAAGCCGCGCACGTGGATCCCGCCGCCCGCCGATGAACCTCGACGCTCGCATCCCCGAAGGGCCGATCGAGGAGAAGTGGCGGCTCTGGCAGGACAGCGCCCAGCTCGTCGGGCCGCGCCAACGGCCCGATCACGTGATCGTGGTTGTCGGCACCGGGCTGGCGGGGGCCAGCGCCGCGGCGACGCTCGCGGGCATGGGCTACCGGGTGCAGTCGTTCTGCTACCAGGACTCTCCGCGCCGAGCTCACTCGATCGCCGCCCAGGGCGGGATCAACGCGACCAAGGACTACTCCAACGACGGCGACTCGGTGCACCGCCTGTTCGTGGACACGCTCAAGGGCGGTGACTTCCGCTCGCGAGAGGCGAACACTTGGCGGCTAGCCGAGCTGTCGACCGAGATCATCGACCAAGCCGTCGCGCAGGGCGTGCCGTTCAACCGCGAGTACGGCGGCCTGCTCGCCACCCGCTCGTTCGGCGGCGTCCTCGTCGAGCGCACCTTCTACTGCCGCGGCCAGACCGGGCAGCAGTTACTGCTCGGCGCTTACGGCGCGCTCGAGCGCCAGGTGCAAGCCGGTCATGTGCAGATGCACACGCGCCATGAGATGCTCGATGTGGTGATCGCCGATGGCCGGGCGCGGGGGATCGTCGCTCGCGACCTGGTCACCGGCGAGACGCGCTCGTATCCGGCCGATGCCGTGGTGCTCGCGACCGGCGGCTACTCGAACGTGTACTTCCTCTCGACCAACGCGATGGCGTGCAACGTGACCGCCTCCTGGCGCGCGTACCGCCGCGGCGCCGGGATCGCGAACCCCTGCTACACGCAGATCCACCCGACGTGCATCCCGCAGACTGTCGAGCACCAGTCGAAGCTGACGCTGATGAGCGAATCGCTGCGCAACGACGGCCGCGTGTGGGTCCCGCGCAAGGCTGACGACACGCGCGAGGCGAACGCGATCCCCGACGCCGAGCGTTACTACTTCCTCGAGGAGCGCTACCCGCGCTACGGAAACCTGGTGCCGCGTGACGTCGCGTCCAGAGCAGCCAAGCAGGTGTGCGACGAGGGGCTCGGGGTGGGACCGACAGGTCGCGGCGTGTACATGGACTTCCGCGACGCGGTCAAGCAGCGCGGCGAGCGGGAGATCGCCGCGCGTTACGGCAACCTGTTCGAGCTCTACGAGCGGATCACCGGCGAGAGTGCGTGGCGGGTGCCGATGCGGATCTATCCCGCGCCGCACTACGCGATGGGGGGCCTGTGGGTCGACTACAACCTGCAGACCACGATCCCGGGGTTGTTCGCGATCGGCGAGAGCAACTTCTCAGACCACGGCGCCAACCGGCTCGGCGCCAGCGCGATGATGCAGTGCCTGGCCGACGGCTACTTCATCGCTCCGAACACGATCGCCGATTACCTGGCGCGGCTGGAGCAGCCGCACGTCGACCCCGACCATCCGGCGTTCTCGCAGGCCGAATCTGCCGTCGTCGAGCGGCTGGGGCGTCTGCTCGCGATCGACGGCGACACGCCGACCAGTCAGTTCCACCGCGAGCTTGGCAAGGTGATGCACGATGCGTGCGGGATCTCGCGCGTGGGATCGAAACTCGAAGCGGCGCTCGACGAGTTGCCGCGGATCCGGGAGCGGTTTTGGTCAGAGCTGAAGGTTGGCGGCGACGAGCGCTCGCTCAACCAGAGCCTTGAGCACGCCGGCCGGGTGGCGGACTTCCTCGAGCTCGGTGAGCTGATGTGCCGCGATGCGCTGGAGCGCGACGAGTCCTGCGGTTGCCACCTGCGCGAGGAGCACCAGACCGAGGAAGGCGATCCGATCCGCAACGACGAGCGGTTCGCGCACGTCGCGGTGTGGGAGTACAAGGGACGCGACGACACGCCGGTCCGCCACCAAGAACAGCTCGAGTTCACGAAGATGAAGCCCGACACGAGGAGCTACCGGTGAGCCACCCACCGCGACGAGGGAGCTACCGGTGAACTTCACCCTGCGCATATGGCGCCAGGAGCAGCGCGACCCCGAGGGACGGTTCGAGACCTTCGAGGTCGCAGACGTTGAGCCGAACGAGTCGTTTCTGGAGATGATGGACGCGCTCAACGATCGTCTGACGATCGGGGGGGAGCGTCCGGTCGCGTTTGACAATGACTGCCGCGAGGGGATCTGCGGCGCGTGCTCGATGGTGATCGACGGGTGGCCGCACGGGCCTCCCAACCGCCCCGGCAACGGTTGCACCACCTGCCAGGTATACATGCGCGAGTTCGACGACGGCGCGACGATCACCGTCGAGCCGTTCAGCGCCGCGGCGTTTCCGGTGATTCGCGATCTGATCGTCGACCGCTCGGCGTTTGACCGCATCATCCAGGCGGGTGGGTACACGGGCGTCAACGCCGGTCCCAAGCCCGAGCCCAACGCCAGCCCGGTAAGCCCAGAGGTTGCCGAGGAAACGATGGACGCCGCGATCTGCATCGGCTGCGGCGCATGCGTCGCTGCATGCCCGAACGGCTCTGCCGTGCTGTTCACGGGTGCGAAGGTCACCCATCTCAGCCGCCTGCCGCAAGGACAGGCCGGACGCTACACCCGTGTGCAGGACATGGTCGAGCGGATGGACGCCGAAGGGTTCGGCGGCTGCTCGAACTTCGGCGAGTGCGAAGCCGCCTGCCCCAAAGACATCTCGATCCGCGTGATCGGCCACCTCAACCGCGAATACCTGATCGGCACGCTCTACCACCCACGCAACCCG
>JALYTU010000472.1 GCA_030854125.1 Actinomycetota bacterium
CGGCGAGCAGGCCGCCGTGCTCGAGCGCTTTCCCGGCGCCGAGCTGGTCGGCGCCGGGTACGAGGCGCCGTTCACCTACATCGCGGCGCAGGAGTACGGCCCCAAGGGCCACACCGTGCTCCCGGCGGACTTCGTCACCGCCCAGGACGGCACCGGCCTGGTCCATACGGCGATCGCGTTCGGCGAGGATGACTTCCGGCTCGGAGAGCAACAGGGGCTGGCGGTCGTCAACCCGGTCCGCCTGGACGGAACCTACGACGAGCGGATCGGCTCCTACGCCGGCCGCTGGGTCAAGGACGCCGATGCCGATCTGATCGAGGACCTGCGGATGGCGGGCAAGCTGCTGCGCGCCCAGCAATACGAGCACTCATACCCGCATTGCTGGCGCTGCGGCACGCCGCTGCTCTACTACGCCAAGCCGTCCTGGTACATCGGAACCAGCCAGATCAAGGACCGCCTGCTGGCCGCCAACGAGCAGGTCAACTGGCATCCCGGCCACGTCAAGCACGGCCGCTTCGGCGATTGGCTGGACCACAACGTCGACTGGGCGCTGTCGCGCGAGCGCTACTGGGGCACGCCGCTGCCGGTGTGGCGCTGCGAGCACGGACACATCAGGACGATCGGGTCACGCGCCGAGCTGCAGGCGCTGTCCGGGGTCGCGCTCGAGGACCCCCACCGGCCGTTCGTCGACGACGTCGGCTTCCCGTGCGAGCAGTGCGACGGGCCGATGCGGCGCGTGCCCGAGGTGATCGACGTGTGGTTTGACTCGGGTTCGATGCCGTTCGCCCAGTTCGGCGCGCCCCACACCAACGAGACCCATTTCCAGCAGCGGTTTCCCGCCGACTTCATCTGCGAGGCGCTCGATCAGACCCGCGGCTGGTTCTACTCGCTGCTCGCCGTGTCCACGCTGCTGTTCGACGAGACGTCGTACCGCAACGTCGTCTGCCTCGGACTGATCCTCGACGAGCAGGGGCGCAAGATGTCCAAGTCGCGCGGCAACACCGTCGAGCCGTGGGAGATCATCAACCGCTTCGGCGCCGACGCGCTGCGGTGGTACTTCTTTACCTCCAAGCTGCCCTGGGACGGATACCGGTTCTCGTTGGAGACCATCGGCGAGGCGGTCCGGCAGTTCCTGTTGCAGCTGTGGAACACCTACCACCTCTATGTCCTTTACGCCAACGCGGGCAACGTCGACCTGGACGCTCCCGGCGGGGAACTGACCGACCTGGACCGCTGGGTGCTCTCCCGGCTGAACGGAACTGTGGCCGTGGTGCGTGAGCGCATGGATGACTTCGACGCCACCGGCGCCGGGCGCGCGATCCAGGACTTCACCGACGAGCTGTCCAACTGGTACGTGCGCCGGTCGCGGCGGCGGTTCTGGCGCGGAGATCCGACCGCGTTCCGGACGCTGCGCGAATGCCTGGTCACGCTGGCCAAGCTGACCGCCCCGTTCACGCCGTTCATCACCGATGAGATCTACGACAACCTGGACGGTGCCGAGCCCAGCGTGCATCTGTGCGACTTCCCGGTCGCCGCCGAGAGCGACCTCGAGCTGGAATCCGCGATGGCGGTTGCCCGCGAGACCGTCCGCCTCGGCCTCGGCGCCCGCGGCCAGTCCAAGCTGAAGATCCGCCAGCCGCTGCGGGCGGCGGTCGTGGTGGCCACCGGCCGCGAGCGTCAGGCGATCGAGGGTCTGGCCGAGATCGTGCGCGAGGAGCTCAACGTGCACGAGCTGCGCTTCGTGACCGAGGCCGACGAGCTTGGCGAGGTCGAGATCAAGCCCAACTATCGGTCCCTCGGCCCGCGCTTCGGCAAGCAGATGCCGCTGGCGGCGGCCGCGGTCGCCGGCCTGGACGCGGCCCATGTGGCCTCGGCGCTGCGCGACGGCCAGTCGCTCTCCATATCGGTCGGCGGCCAGGACCACGCCCTCGGAGCCGAGGATCTGCTGATCACGATGAAGCCGCTGGAGGGCTACCAGGTCGAGCGTGAGGGCTCTCACGCGGTCGCGCTGGATCTCCAGCTCGACGACGAGCTGCGGGGCGAAGGTGTGGCCCGCGAGGTCGTCCGCGCCGTGCAGAACGCCCGTCAGGAGGCCGGCCTTCAGGTCTCGGACCGGATCTGCCTGACCCTCCACGGTGACGAGCGCATCCTGGCGGCGATCCGCACCCATCAGGATTACATCGCCGGCGAGGTGCTGGCCGTCGAGGTCCGGTACGCCGACCTCGACGGCACGCCGCCGGTGACGATCGACGGCATGCGCTTGCAGATCGCCGTCGCAGTTCACTAGCTGCCGCGCGCACAAAAAGGGCCCCGGCCCGATCCCGCCGGGGCCCGAAATTGAGTGGCGGGCCGGAAGCGGCCCGCCGGCTAGGCCAGATCCGGCTCGAGCTCTGCCTCGAGCTTCTTCTTGGGATAGGCCCCGATGACCGTCTTGGCGACCTCGCCGTTCTTGAACAGCATCAACGTCGGGATCGACATGACGCCGTACTTGACGGCCGTCTGCTGGTTGTCATCGATATTGAGCTTGACCACCTTCAGCGCCTCGCCACGCTCGCCGGCGATCTCCTCGACGACCGGGGAGACACGGCGGCAGGGGCCGCACCACGGGGCCCAGAAGTCAACGAGCACGGGGACGTCGGCCTCGATGACCTCGGCCTGAAAGTTGTTGTCGGTTACGTCGCTGACCGCGCCTGCCATTTCGTTCTCCTTGTCGTATTACTTCATAAAGTATAGCGTGGGTTCAGAGCTAGGGTACAAGCTCGATGACCGACCCGACCAATACCGAAATCGCCGCTGCGCTCGACGAGTTGGGAGACCTCTACGAACTCGACGGGGCCATCATCCACCGGATCGTCGCCTACCGCAATGCCGCTAAAGCGATCCGCGACGCACCGGTTTCGGTCACCGCGCTCGCCCGCCAGGGCAAGGCGACCGAGCTGCCGGGAATCGGCGGCACGATCCAGGAGAAGGTGCTCGCGCTCGCCGACGACGGCGTGATCCCCGCCGCGGCCAAGCTGCGAGCCAAGTTCCCGGCCGGTCTGCTGGAGATCACACGGCTGCCCGGGCTGGGACCCAAGCGGGCCCGCCGGCTCTACGAGGAGCTCTCGGTCGACTCACTCGCGGCGCTGCGTGCCGCGGCCGAGGGGACATCGGCACGTGATCGACCCCGCCACCCGCGTGTTCCAGGCGCTGCGCATTGCCGTCAACGACGAGTTGGGCGCCCTGGAAAGGCTGCTGGCCGGGCTGCCGGACTGTCTCAAGCCGGGCGGCCGGGTGGCGATCATCAGCTTCCATTCGCTGGAGGACCGGATGGTGAAACAGGCCTTCCGCAAATCGCCCGAATGGTTTAAAGAGCTGACCCGCAAACCGGTGCAGGCGGGCGAAGACGAGATCCGGAACAACCCGCGCGCGCGC
>JALYTU010000473.1 GCA_030854125.1 Actinomycetota bacterium
TGCCCGCGGGCGGGCCAGGCAGCGGCGGCGGTGCCGAGAACTTCTCCGAGATCGCGTGGCTCGAGCCCTACCCGGACGTGCTGCTGGACGGTCTCGCCGATGGCGCGCCGGGTCCCGAGGCTCGCTACGAGACCAAGGAGGCCGTCGCGTTGGCCTTTGTCTCCGGGCTGCAGCACCTCGCCCCCCAGCAGCGTGCGGTGCTCGTGCTCCGTGACGTGCTCGCCTTTCGCGCCGAGGAGGTCAGCACGATGCTCGGCTCCTCGCCGGCCTCGGTCAACAGCGCCCTGCAGCGCGCCCGCGCCGGCCTTCAGTCACGCGCGCTTGACCCGGGTGCGCGCGAGCGGCTGTCGGTGGCCGGTGCGGACTCCGAGCTGGTCAGTCGGTTTGCCGCTGCCTTTGAGGCCGACGACGTCGACGCCGTCGTCGCGCTGTTGACCGAGGACGTGATCGTGTCGATGCCGCCCCAGCCCGAGTGGCATCAGGGGCGGGACGCGGTGCGCGAGTTCCTGTCCGTACGCCATCTGTCGCGCAAGGGACCGTGGCGGTTCACGGCGGCGAGCGCCAACGGGCAGCCCGCCTACGCGTACTACCTGCGCGACGGCGGGGTGTGGCGGCGGATGGGGATGTTCGTGATCGCCGCCCGCGCCGACGGGATCGCCTCGATCACGCGCTTTCACGAGTTCGCGGGGCTGTCGCAGTTCGGCGTGCCCGAGCGGCTCGAGGGCGAGTAGCCGCCGGAGCGGCGGGTTTGTGCGCCGCCGCTGCGTGGTAGACAATGAGCCGCATGAGCGACCGCGAGCCACCGTTGAACGAGGAGCCCGCCGGGCACTCGATCCCCGCCGTCCACGAGCCCGGAGCCGAATCTGGCTCCAGCGCCCTGCCGGCCGAGCGTGAGGCTGCAGGCGAGGTCACCTCGCCGGCGGAGACGCCGGTTCAGCAGCCTGCCGCGAGCACCGCGCCCGCTGAGCCGGAGACGGCTCCGAACATGCTGCCGGGCCGCCCGTCGCGCGGCAGCGGTCTCGAACGCTTCGTCGTGCGGCTGGTCGCCACCGGCGGCGTGATCGGGATCGGCGTCGGGATCGCCGCGATCCTGGCCGCCAACCACGTGCAGGGCTGGATCATCGGGCTTGCCGTATCAGCCGTCAGCGTGCTGCTGTCGGCGATCCTCTGGTCCTCGCGCCAGATGTAGCCGGCCCTTGGGCGCCGGCGGTTCTCGCTACCAGAGGGCCTTGACGGCGTCGTAGACGGTCTGCGAGGTCTCGCCGTTGCTCGGGCAGCACTTCGGGCCGCCCGGGGCGCTGATCCCGATCTCCAGGTGCGGCGCCTGGGAGTCGCCGACGCTGCCGCAGCCGACGTCGGCGATCGGCTGACCCTGGCTGACGTGATCGCCGACGTTGACCAGGGCCGGCTCGGCGTGGCCGTAGTACACGTAGCGCCCGGTGTACTGGCCGCTGTCGAGCTTGATCACGGGAGCGTCGGGGCCAAAGCCGGCGATGCCCTCTTGCACGACCGTGCCCGAGGCCACTGCGACCTCAACGGCCTTGGAGCCGCAGGCATTGCCCACCGTGCCGATGTCCACGCCCTGATCCTGGGTCCACTGCGACGGATTGACGACGATGCGCTTGGGCTGGATCGGGAAAACCCAGCCATTGGGGTTGGTCGAGCCGCTGGTAGTGCTCGGGGCCGAGGAGTGCGCCAGGTGCGAGGCGCGCTGGTGGCCCTGGACCCAGGACTGAAGCGTGCTCGCAGTCCTGGCGCCGACCGTGCCGCTGGGTGGGCTCAGCGAGGCTGCGGTCTGAAACCTGATCACGCTGGTCTTGGTACCTGACCCGAAACTGCCGTCCGCGGTGGTGCGGATGCCGACGTCGGTCAGCCATGTCTGCAGAGTCTGGACGTCGGAGCCATGCATGCCCTGGCGCAGGACGCGGCTGATCGTGGCCCCGACGGCGTCGGCCTGCGCCACCGCGCTGGGGTGGCGCTGCGTGCCCACGCGGGTGATCGCGCGGTGCGCCTGGACCCATGCCAGCAGCGTTGACGCGGTGCGGTCGCCGACCGTGCCGCTGGGAGGGGAGAGGCGCGCGGCGTGCTGGAAGCGGGCGACCGCGGCCTGGGTGCCGGCGTCAAAGCGCCCGCTGGGGACGATCGGGATGCCGACGTCGGCCAGCCAGGTCTGCAGTCCGCGCACGTCACGGCCCTGAGAGCCGATGCGCAGGATGCGATGGAAGGGCCCGGAGGCCAGGGCCGGCGAGGCGGCGCAGGCCAGGATGGTGATCGCGGCCAATCCGAGCGAGATGGCGATCCGTCTCGGCGTGGACGCCGGACTTCGTTTGCGCTTGCGTCGAGCGGGGAGGCTCTGATCAACGGCTGGATGTGCGGGTACGGAGTATTCGGGCACGCAGGATCCTCGGCGGCTAGGGGGTCGCTGTATGTCTGCCGTTTGCCTACGGGGTTAGCTGACGGGCTGGCGCAGTGCGCCTCTCACGGATCACCGTGGGACTCGCCCCAAACGACTTTGGGTTCCCCGTTCCTCGGATTGGCAGCCCGAGGACTCGGCCTTCAATACTGCGGACACAGTACGGCACGGAGGGTTGCGCTGCATCCGGACGGAAGGCAAGTTTGTCCGCTTCGTCCGGCTCACTTTTGGTGTTTTGGCCTAGTTCGGGCTGAGTTCGATCCCGACCAGGCCCAGCGCGCCGTCGGCCTCGGCACTCTCGTCGGGCGCGAGTGGCGGTTGGCTTGCGTGGGGGCGGTCGATCAGCACCACGTGCGCGGTGCTGGCCTCGTCATCGATGTCGATCCGCAGCGCGAGCCGGCTCTCGGGCCAGATCAAGCGGATGCACGTATAGCCGTACTCGATCAGGGCCGGGACGGGAATACCCTGCTCGGCCAGCAGCTCGCGGGCCCGGTGCTCACAGCAAATCTTCTGCTCGACGGTGGCCATGGGGAGATGGTCGCGCGGTCGGTGTGCCGGATCAAGACGTCGGTGTCGCAGTAGTGCGCCGGTTTGGTGCCGGCTTGGTGCTCGGCCAGCGGCACGGCCTGGATTGGATCGCTCGTGAAGCTCTGCTAGAACTGTATGTCCGCCGCGGGGTGGAGCAGTCTGGTAGCTCGTCGGGCTCATAACCCGAAGGTCGCGGGTTCGAATCCCGCCCCCGCTACTCAGAAAAGGTCCGCATTTGCGGGCCTTTTCTATTTTCCGGTGCGTGAATCGCACAAGAGTGGTTGAGGTGGAGTACCACCTTGGAGTACCAAGCAGGGCTCGAAAACAACGAATTCTTGCCCTTGCGGGCGCGCACCGCGGCTGCAAAGTCGAGGGCGGTAGCTATGCAGGCGTGTCCACCGCTGTCCGCGCGCCGACGCGACCGCGGCAGTGGAGTTTCGGTGCGTCCAAGCGGCGGACGAGCGCTGTCC
>JALYTU010000474.1:0-1446 GCA_030854125.1 Actinomycetota bacterium
GTGTTGCCGGTTCGGGCGAGCGCTCGCATCAGGTGGCGGTAGCCGCTCTCGCGATATGGGGAGCGGGCGATCAACTCGCGGCCGGCGCGTTCGGCGGCGGCGAGCTCGGTGCCGGCGACCCCGAGAGAGGCGTGGGCGTAGCACTCGAGCGCACGGAGGTAGAGAGCGTCCAGCTCGTTACGGATCTCGTTGATCCAGTAGGCGTCCTCGTCGGGTAGGAAGCCGCGTCGTGCCGTGAATAGCGGTCCCTGGCTGGCCCCCAGGCGCGATGCCACTGCTGCTGGGCGAGGGCGGATTCGGCGCGGTGGATCGCGCCGTGCGCGACCTCGAGATCGACGAACGTATCCGGCGGGAGGGTTAGGTGCAGTTCGCTGCGACCGGTGAGCGTTCCGGCTGGCAGGAGCGGCCGGAGCTTGGACATCAGGGCGCTCAGCGCGGCGTCAGTGGCGGCCGGCGGGCGGTGTGGCCAGAGCGCATCGACCAGCTCGTCGCGACGGACGTGGCGCTGCCGGTGTAGGACGAGGTAGCTGATCAGCAGACGGGCCTGTCGGCCGCGGAGCTGTTGGTCGATTCGCTGGCCGTTGATCTCGACGGCGAGGGTGCCGCAGAGTTGGATGCGGATCTGGTCTGCCAAGGTCGCGCCAAGATACGTCCAAGGCCGGCGCTCTACAAATCATGGACCGAGGAGGTTCAGATGGCCAAGCAGATCAATTGCGAGTGCGGGTATGTCGCCCGCGGGGGCACAGAGACCGAGGTAATCGCGCGGATTCGCGACCACATGCGCTCCGATCACCCCGAGCTGCTGGAAAAGGTGTCCGACGAGGACCTCCGCAGCTGGATCGAAGAAACCTGATCAACACGACGGAGGGGATGAGGATGAGCACGGCAACGTTTGACCCGGTTGCGTACAAGCTAACGACCAGGGGGCAGTGGCAGACCGCGGCCGAGCCGTGGTACCGGTGGGGGCCGACGCTCGAGCAATGGCTCGGGGAAGCGACCGGGCTGATGCTCGATATGGCGCACGTCGGCCTCGGCGGCCGGGTGCTCGATGTCGCCGCGGGCGCGGGCGGCCAGAGCATCGCCGCCGCGCGGCGTGTCGGCCCTGCGGGCTCGGTGCTGGCGACCGACATCTCGGACAATATCCTGCAGTTCGCGCAGCGGGCGGCCACGGAGGCCGGGTTGACGAACGTCGCCACCCGGGTGATGGACGGCGAGCAGCTCGAGGTCGAGGACGGCTTCTACGACGCGGTCATCTCCCGCGTCGGCTTCATCTACTTCCCCGACCAGCAAGCCGCGTTTCAGGGGATGCGTCGCGCACTGAAACGCGGTGGTCGTCTCGCCGGGGTCGTGTACTCGACACCAGAGGCGAACGCGTTCTTCTCGATCCCGGTGGCGATTATCCGTGAGCGCGCGGCGCTGCCGGCGCCTGCGCCAGGGCAACCTGGC
>JALYTU010000474.1:1456-3411 GCA_030854125.1 Actinomycetota bacterium
AACCTGGCCCGTTCAGTTTCGGCGCGCCGGGCGTGATTGAGGCAGCGTTCGAGCATGCCGGGTTCTCGGATGTGGAGGCCAAGCGAGTCAGCACGCCGGTGAGGATGGCCTCAGCTGCGGAGTGCGTGCGGTTCGAGCGAGAGTCGTTCGGCGCGCTCCACCAGATGATGGCGGGCCTCAGCGAGATCGAGCGCGACGACGCGTGGCGCAAGATCGAGCACGAGCTCTCCCGGTTCGAGACCAGCGATGGGTTCGAGGGACCGTGCGAGTTGATCGTCGCCGCCGGCACCGCGAGCTAGGAGACACGTCACAATGATCACCTATAGCGACTCCAACGCGGACCGGGTTGCAGGCGACGACGGTCCGGCCGGTCTGCTGGTCGATGCGGAATGGATTGCCGAGCACCTCGAGGACCCAGACGTACGGCTGGTCGAGGTCGATGTCAGCCCAGCCGCCTACGATTCCGGGCACATCCCCGGCGCGGTGCTATGGAATGCGTACACCGACCTCCGCCACGCCGACTACACGCCCATCGACGCCGCGGAGCTAGAGGCCGTGCTCTCGAGGTCGGGAATCTCACGTCAGAGCACGATCGTGCTCTACGGCTACGGCGCGTACCTCGGATTTTGGCTGATGAAGTGCTACCGCCACGACCGAGTTCTAATGATGGACGGACCGCGCGAGCGCTGGGCGCGCGCCGGCTACCAATGGAGCGTCGAGCCGGCGCTGATCACCGGCAGCTCGTACCCGCTGCCGGCTGCGGACCGGGCCCTCATCGCATCACGCGAGGTGGTAGAGGAGCTGATCGGCCAACCCGATGCCTTGGTCGTGGACGCTCGATCGGAGGCGGAGTTCGTGGGCCTGTGCTTCTGGCCCTCCGGCGCGACCGAGGACGCCGGGCGTGCCGGCCATATCCCCGCTGCGGTGCACATCCCATGCGATCTGGTCCGCGATAAAGACGGCGCGCTCAGGTCGCCGGAGGAGTTGCGCACGCTGTTTGACGCCAGCGGGGTCGGGTCCGATCGTCGAGTGCTGACCTACTGCACGATCGGTAACCGCGCCAGCCAAGTTTGGTTCGCGCTCAAGTATGTGCTCGGCCACCACGACGTGAGCGTCTACTACGGATCATGGGCCGAATGGGGCAAGCTCGCCGCCACCCCAATCGAGACCTAGCTGTAGGACCCGAGCAGGTTGTTCAGTTCGTTGAGGCGAGCGATGGGTGGCTTGTGGCTGAGGGCGCCGTGTGGTCGGCGGCGATTGTAGAAGTCCAACCAGCCGGCGAGCGCGGCGTTGCGTTCGTGGCTGTCGCGGTAGATCGCGCCGTAGGCCCAGCCGCCGAGCATGGTGCGGATGAACCGTTCCGCCTTTCCGTTGGTCTGCGGTCGGTAGGGGCGGGTGCGTAGGTGACGGATCCCGAGAGCGCGGCAGGCGATGGCGTGGATGGTTGAGCGGTAGGCCGAGCCGTTGTCGGTGATCAGCCGTTCGGTCGTGATCCCGTAGCCGGCGTAGTGGCAGACGGCGCGGCGAAGGAACCCGATTGCGGTGATGGCTTTCTCGTCGGCGAGGACCTCGACGTAGGCCAGGCGGGTCGCGTCGTCGATCGCGACGTGCACGAACTCCCAGCCGATGTGGTAGCGCCTGAGGTGGTGCGCATCGCCGCTCTGGCGCCCCAGGACGCGGTGGCCGGGCCGGGCGATCCGTCCGAGCTTCTTGACGTCGATGTGGATCAGCTCGCCCGGACGAGCTCGCTCATAACGCTGCGCGGGCTCCAGGCCGAGCCGTCCAAGCTTCCCTAGCCCGATCCGGGTCAGAATTCCCGACACGGTCGAGAGCGCCATGTCCAGGCACTCGGCTATCTCCGCGCCGGTCATCCGTAACCGCCTCAGCGCAGCGATCACTTCGACTCGGTGCTCCTCGGTGCGGTTCGCAACAACCGCCGGGGCCAAGGAGCGGTC
>JALYTU010000475.1 GCA_030854125.1 Actinomycetota bacterium
AAAGCAACGGGCCCCCGCGGCCGCCGGTGAGGCGACCGCGGGTGAGCCGTCAGCTGGGGACGTCTACTTCAGCGACGTGAAGTTGAAGTCCCAGGTGCCCTCGTTCCAGAGCTGGTTGACGCCGGCGACGTTCTTGCTCTCGATGTTGGGCTGGTTCTCGAACGTCTCCGGGATCGCCGAGGCCTGGTCGACGAGCATCTTGTCGACGTTGGCCCAGGCCTGGGCGCGGGCGGCCGGGTCGACGACCCCCGCGGCCTTCACCATCGCGGCGTTGATCGCCGGATCGTTGACCTGACCCCAGTTGGAGTTGTTCGTCGGCACGATCGACGGGCCGTAGAACGTCGGGTACATCACCGACAACGGGTCGGCGAAGTCACGGATCCACCCGACCGTCGGGCAGATGTCGATCTCCTGCTTGGGCACGCCGCAGTACTTGCCGTACATGACCGCCTGGTCGACCAGCGACACGTGCGTCTTGAAGCCCAGCGCGGTCAGATCGCTGTTGACGATCTGAACGATCGCCGGGCTGTTGCCGCTGTTGGCGCCCACGATCTGCACCGATGCGCTACCGGTGTACTTGCCACCGCTGTAACCCGCGGCCTTCATGTACTTCATGGCCACGGCCAGATCACCGTTGACGTTCTTGTTGAAGTCCGTCTGGGGACCCGGATAGCCACCGGCCTGCTGGAAGCCCGAGACCCCCGGGTAGATGAAGTGCGTCGCCGGCTGGGAGACGAGCGAGCCGCCACGCGCCTTGACCTCCGCGGCACGGTCCAGATTGGCCCACACGGCTCGGCGCAGGTTGACGTTCTTGAACGGGCCCGCCGCATTGTTGATGCCGATGTAGTGGTCACCGGAGCCCGGGGTGAACGTGATCTGGCTCGGGTAGGTCTGATAACCCAGCTTGACGATCGCCTGCGAGGGCGTATCGAGCTGAAGCGCGCTCGAGCCCTTGAGCACCTGCTGGCCGACGACGGTCGCATCCCCGCCGACGTTGACGTTGATCCGGTCCAGGTACGCCGGACGGAAGTCCGTGGACGCGGTCCAGTTGGGGTTGCGGACCAGCGTCTCGGACTTGGTGGGCTGATAACCGAGGCCGGCGATCTTGCCCGTCTTGTCGGCCTGGACCATGTAGGGGCCGGTCGAGACGAGGTACTGGGTTCCGTAGGTCGTCGGGGCCTTCTTGTCCAGCGGGCCGACGAACTCGGGGGGCAGCGGATCGGTCACGGGCAGGGTGAGCGCCGTGATCAGCAGGGTCGAGCCTGCCTTCGCCATGTGGAAGACGATCGTTGTCTTGTTCGGCGTCGTGATCCCGGGGATCGGGCCGCCCTTGTAGCTCTTGCTCGCGGTCCCGAGCAGCGGCGCCGGCGACGCCGCCCCGAAGTAGGCGGGGAAGTATGCGTTGCCGACGTTGGGATTGCCGCCGCGCTCGATCGCGAAGGCGACGTCCTTGGACGTCACCGCGCGGTTAACCGGCGGGCTGTAGTGGACGTTGGGCCGGATGTGCACGGTGACCGTCTTGCCGCCGTCGGTGATCCCGCCGTTGGACGTCGTCGGGATCTCGGTGGCGAGGTCCGGACGCACCGTGTCCGGGCTGTTCGGCGGATAGCTGAACAACGACCGGTTGGTGGCCTGGGTCAACGCATAGTCAAGCGCGTAGTACGCCTGACCCGGGTCAAGGTGCTGAAAGTCACCCGTCGAGTAGACGGTCAGCGTCCCACCCTTCTTCTTTCCGGTCAGCGTCTGGCCGACCGGGTTCTCGCCCGGCTTGAGCGGGATCGATGTGGTGCTGGAACCAGAACTTGAGCTCTTTGCTGCCCCAGACGAGCTCGAGTTGCTGCTGGAGCCGCACGCGGCGACGCCAACGGCCAACAATCCTGTAACCGCATACGCGGACAGGCTGCGAAGACTACCCCTCATAGAGTTTCCTCCTGTGGTAATGGACAGATCACGCGGGAGCGGTGACACGATCTCACCGGGAATCCCCGCGTGGGTTGAGCGCGTCCAGCATGCCGTCTCCGACGAGGTTGAACGCAAGCACGGTGAGCAGCAAGGCCACTCCGGGAAAGACCATGTACCACCACGCGGTGGTGAAGTTCGGCGCGGCGTCGGAGATCATCTGGCCCCACGAGGCCGTGGGGGGCCGGGTGCCGACTCCCAAAAAGGACAGCGCGGCCTCGAGCAGGATGTTGGTGGGAATCAGTAGGCTGGAGTAGACGATCAGCGGCGCGACCAGGTTGGGGAGAATCTCCTTGAAGAGGATCCGGCGGTTGGACGCGCCCAGCGAGCGCGCCGCGTCGACGAACTCCTTCTCGCGCAGCGACAGCACCTGCCCTCGCGCGATCCGCGCGATATAGGTGAACGAGCTGATCGCGATGATGAAGATGACCGTTCCGAGCCCCGGCTGGATCAGGCCGCCGGCGCAGCCGCGCACGCCACAGGCGGCGCCGATGCCGAGGCCGAGGACGAGCACCGGAAAGGCGAGGAACACGTCGACCGAGCGCGAGATCGCCGTGTCGACCCACCCACGGTAGTAGCCCGCCATCAGGCCGAGCACGGTGCCGACCACGGTGGCGATCAGCGTCCCGAAGATGCCGACCTCCAGGGACACGCGCGAGCCGTAGATGACCCGCGAAAAGACATCACGGCCGAGCTGGTCAACGCCTAACGGATGCGTGGAGCTCGGGCCGGTGGGGCTTCCGAATGCGTCGAGCGCGTTGGAGTTGTTCTGATACGGGCCCTGCAGGCCGAAGATGCCGGTGATCAGCGGGGCGAGGATCGCGACGAGGATCAGCGCCAGGATGAAGACCGCCGAGACCACGGCGACGCGATCGCCGCGAAAACGCCGCCAGAACAGCTGCAGCGGAGAACGGGCGGTGACGTCACCGGTGACGAGCTCGACGCCGTCAAGGCCAGGCTCCGATTCGACGACGAGCTCGGCGCTCGCGCCGACGCTCATCGCCGCTCGCCATCCAGGCTCGCCGGAACGGCGACGGCGTCGGTCATCCAGCTGCTCATGTCAGCGACGCCTCACGTCGCACCTGGCAACCTCCATCGACGAATCCAAGCACACGGCCTCCCCCATGTCACCAAACATTAACGCCAGCTCAACGAATCACGTGCGGGTACGCTGCCCGAGCCCGGCCCTCGTAGCTCAATGGATAGAGCACGCGCCTCCTAAGCGCGGGATGCAGGTTCGATTCCTGCCGGGGGCAAATTACCCGATCGTGACCCCCGGCCCCGGCGCGCGAACCCAGGGACGCCCGCCTGCGAGGGTCGTTCGCCGCCGGAGATCGCGCCCCGGCAAGGTGCTACGTTCGGCGCGATCTCGTGTCTCCGCGCACGCTAGAAGCCGACCCGGGCGCCAGCTCGCCCCCCGGCCCACCCGGGCCCCCGGCCCCGGCCTCGGC
>JALYTU010000476.1 GCA_030854125.1 Actinomycetota bacterium
TGCCGAGGGTGATCTGAACGGTCTTGGGCTTCTTCTGCTCGGGCTTGGGGATCCGAATCTCGAGCACCCCACGATCGAAGTGCGCGTCGATTTGATCGGGGTCAACGCCGTCAGGGAGCGTCAGCGACCGGGAGAAGCCGCCGAACGCGCGCTCGAGTCGGTAGTAGCCCTCCTCCTTGTTCTCGTGCTGCGCGTTGCGCTCACCGCTGATGGTCAGGACGTTGTCCTCGAGCTGGATGTTGACGTCGCCGTCAGAGAGCCCGGGGAGATCCGCCCGCAGGACGTACTGGTCGCCAGACTCAACGAGGTCCATCGGCGGTAGCCAGCGTCGCATCGTGCCGTTTCCGCGCCCGGTCTGGCCAGGCTGATCGAAGAAGTTGTTGAAGAGCCGGTTCATCTCGTTCTGGATGGTGTTGAGCTCGCCGACCGGCTCCCAGCGAATCAGTGCCATACGACCCCTCCTTTCAAGAACTCCGGTTGGTTTTCCCTTCACCACGGTGAATAGATCTCAGTCGCCTCGTGTCAAGTCTTTAAGGCAAGGGTTCACACGAACGGTAAGGAGCATCGTGTCGGGGCCGGCGGTGAGCGTCACCTCGTCCCCATCGCGAACCCCAGCGGGCAGCACGATCACGACACCATTCGAGTCGGTAAGCCTGAGGGCCGTGACCGCTGCGATCTGCGCCTCGCGCGGCGAGAGCCAGAGCACGCCGCGCAGCCTGGGCGCCACTGGCGTCGCGTGCGACGCATCAGGTCGTGTGGCTCGTCGGATGGTGGTGTCGTAGCGGGCGCGGCGGGCACGGTCGTTCAGAGCCGAGTACGCGTCCGCGAGCGCGCGGAAGCGGTCAGGGCTCTCAGGCCCGGGGTTGTGGTCGGGATGGTGTTGGCGCGCGAGGCGCCGGTACGCGCGGCGGATCTCGGGCACGGTCGCGTCGCCGGCGACGCCCAACACTCGACGATGGTCGTCCTCGTGTGCCATCAGCACCGCCCGCCGGTCCGCTCGCGCGACCGGCCGCTAACGCGGCTAGGGGCGCGCGGTCAGCCAGGGCAGCGGCGCTGGCTGGCTGATCAGGCTGGCGAAAGGGTCGGCCGCCCATCGTGGCGTGATGGTGTGCACCGCGCTGCTGGCCAGTACGGGAGCGCTCGGGCGGGCGGACACGCTCGTGTTGTTGGCCGGCTGGGTGATGTTGCTGATGCTGGCGGCAAACGCGAGCGAAATCACGATCGCGAGGACCGCCGCAGCGATGCTGACGCTGATCAGACGCGGTAGATGGGAGCGATCAAGAACATGCATCAGTTTCACCTCCGACGTGTGTTGCGCTTTCAGTCAGAGCAATAGGCCGCCGGGCCCGACCCGTCAACTTTCGCCGCGGCTAGGGCTCGTCGGTGGCGGCGGACCGGTTAGTGGCGGCGCGCAGCTTGCCGAGCGCGCGATTCTCGATCTGGCGCACCCGCTCACCGGAAAGACCGATCCGTTCCCCGACCTCTCGAAGTGACTGCTCGTCGCCGTCAAGTCCGTAGCGGGCGCGAAGGATCGTCCGCTCGCGCTCGTTGAGACTGCCGAGCAGCGCCCGGACCTGCTCGATCTCTGAGTCATCCAGCAACTGCTCGTAGGCGTCTTCGGCGAGCGGGTCAGCGAGCAGCTCACCGAACGCGCCCAGCTGACCGTCGGCGCCCTGGACCGGCTCGTCCATCGATTGCGGGGTCCGTTCCAGCGCGAGCAGCTCACCGACCTGCCCGTGACTGAGACCGGTATCGGTCGCGAGCTGACTGCCGGTCGGCTCGTGCCCGTGAGCTTGCAGATAGTCGCCGTGCGCGCGCTTGAGCTGCGCGAGGTGACGCAACGCACGATCAGACAGCACCGTCGGGCGGGTCAGCTCGGCGATCAGCTGCTGCATCGCCTGACGCACCCACCACGTTGCGTATCCCCAGAACGGGACTCCCAGCGCCGGGTCATAACGCTCCAGCGCGCGAAGCAGCCCGACCACCCCCTCTTGCATCAGCTCCATCCGGGTGATCGACGGAGAGCCGCGATACACGCGCGCGACCCCGGCGATCAACGGCAAAAACGCCTCGACCAGCTCCTCTCGCGCGCGACCGTCTCCGTCCTTGGCGGCTTGCACGAGCCGGCGCTCGGTCGCGGCCGGCAATCGCGGCCGTTCTCCAAGCTCTCGCAGGGGGCGGGCCGAGCTGGTAGGCGCGTCGAGCCGGCCGCGTCGCAGATCGCTCGCGAGCTGCTGGTCGCGAGCGCGCGCGTCGAGCGAATCGGTCTCGATCGTTTCGCTCTCGTGTTGGCTGATGCGATCGGCGTCGGCGGACATCACAGGTTGCCAGGCAGTATGCGGCGCGCCGCCCTGCTCTGAGTCGGCGAGCAGGGCGGCGAACTGCTGTTTGTGCATGTAGTTCATGGCGGCGAGCCGGTCGTGCTCACGATCAACCGGCAAAGCGGACGCGTGGCAGCACGACCGCGCGGCGCACGGGTGACTCGACGCTACGGCGCACCCACGCGATGCGCCACCGGCGACGAACGGACATTCGCTATTCACCTCCTTTCCGTGATCGCCACGCGGCTCGGCAAAAAGGCGAGAGATCAGGTGGTGCGAGCCCGAGGCCTCTCTGAGCCTCTACTCGAGGCGGCGGGTCGCTCCAACAGCCAACCCCGCAACCAGTTACGAGCCCCGGGCTCCACCTAACAGATGAGCCGCTTCTCTTTGTCTTCAACCTCTGACAGCACAAATAGGCCGCCACCACGGTCTGTCAACACTTCTCGAAGAAATTCTCCCGCGGTGCGACAACAGATCCGCCAAGGATGGTCCCTCAGAGACAACCGGTTTGGCACTCATGCAGACGCGAGCATTCTGCCGAGCAATGCCCGCTTCGTCGCCGGCGCGGGTCTGAGGCCCTGGCTTCCGCTCAGGGTTGCTGAACTGGCAAAGCGGAGGTTCGCCACACGCCCGATGGACCGGCTGGATGTGACCTGTCCGGAACGCTCTTGGCCATTAATTGTGGCAGACCGGTGCGCGTCTCATGAGCTCGGTGTTTCGGCCTAATCTGCCGACTCCAAGTCGGCGCTGGTGCGCTGCTCATGACGTCACGGGAGACGGAAGTGAAGAATGGACCGATACCGTTTGCTGTCCACGAATCCGGAGCCCTGCTGCACGGGACGAAGGCATCCCTCGCAGTTGGCGATCTGTTGGTGCCCGGCCGTCTGTCGAACTTCGAGCCGGGTCGGGTTATGAATCACATTTACGTGACTGAGACGCTCGACGCCGCCGCGTGGGCCCTCTCTGTCAACGTCCGGTGAGACGCTCACCATCGAGGAATCAATGACCTTGAGGGCGAGAACGGGGAACGCTGGAGATGTTGGAGACGAGCACGAATGGAGCTGGAGCGGCGGTGTGCTGGGC
>JALYTU010000477.1 GCA_030854125.1 Actinomycetota bacterium
ATCCACGCCTGCACCGCCGGCACCTCCGCCCGCCGCACGCGAGCGTGCCGAATGTGTGCCGCAGATCGTGGAAACGCAGCGGACGGAGCTCCGCTCGCTCGAGCGCAGCGCGGTAGCGCAGCCGCACTGACGACGCGTCCTGGAAGCGGCCGACGGCTCCTGGGAACACGAGCTCCTCGGGCTCTACGAAGTCCTCACGGCCAGCAAGGGCAGCCAGCTGCTCGGCGACATCAGGGACCATCGGCACCGACCGGACCTTGCCGCTCTTCGGCGACCCGACCCCGCCGTGGACGTTGTAGCTGCGCCGACCCGAATCGCATCGCCGGCGAAGTCGATGTCGCGCCACTCAAGCGCGAGCAGCTCCCCCATGCGCAGCCCCGTGAACGCGGCCGTGAGAAACATGCACGCGTCCTGCTTCGACGGGGCCGCTCGCACAAGCGCCCACACCTCCTCCGGCGAGAACGCGTCGAGATCGTCCGACACCCTGAACCGAGGGCGCTCTACCGACGCCGCCGGATTCCGCGGTAGCCCCCAGACCTTCATCGCCCTCCGGAAGATGCCGTGGAGGATCACGAGGTACTTCGCGACCGTGCGGTTCGACACCGTCAGCGTCGCCTTCCAGCGCTCGAGCATCTCGGGCGTCACGTCCTCAAGGCGCTCTGCGCCGAGGTGACCGACGATCCGCCCCGCCGTGTGCCTGTAGTCGGTCAGCGTCGACGGCTTGCATGCCCGATCGTGCTCAACGTAACGCAGCCACTCCGCCGCCGCGTCGGCGAGTGTCGCCCCCGTCCGGACCATCCCCGGCAGCTCCGCGCGACGCGCCTGCGCCAAGACGTCGTCGAGCCAGGCCTCAGCGAGGCGCTTCGTGAAATAGCCGGCGGCAGGGCGACCACGGTCCGGCCACACCGGTCCGATTTTCTTCTGTACCTGACGCCCGTCCGGCAGCCGGTACTTCGCGTACCAGACCGCCCCGCGCTGGCGTTCGACGCGAAAGACGTGTCCGCTGGGCGGCACGGCCTGAGAGGACCTATCCCAAAACTCTAGCCGATCTTCGGGACATATTCGGGACGGATTTTGCTCGCGCGGTTTCGCGGGACCGTCTCCAGCGATATCAGAAACGGCCAATTTCCAGCCACGACGCGGCGAAGGAATCGAACCTTCCAAGCCGGGGATCGCCCGGCCCTGCCGGTTTTGAAGACCGGATGGGCCACCAGGCCCGTGCCGCGCCGCCGCAGATCGTAAGGGCTCGCACATTGCGTCTGACGGCTGGCGGTCAGGAGGGCAGCCCGTGCTCCAGCGCGCCCTTGACGGTGGCGTCAAGCGCGTTGAGTCGGAACAGTGCGAGCGCCTCGGCCGAGCCGAAACGGCCGCCGGGAGCCGTGGCCGGACCGTGATGGGCGAGCACGCAATGCAGCAGCTCCAGGCGTGCGCTCTCGCTGATTCCGCTCGCCGCCCCCGTGCCAAGGCCGCCGCTCGCGCCGCCGAGGAGGGTCATCCGCTCGGACAGCAGCTGCTCACCGAGGGTGAGGTGCCCGAGCAGTCGCCCCTCCTCGGTCAGCCCGATCTCGGCGCCGTAGGTGAACTCGCGGGTGCGCCCGAGGTCGTGCACGAGCGCAGCGGTCAGCAGCAGGTCGGAGTTGAGCTTCGGGTGCAGCTGACAGGCCTCGTGGGCGAGCGTCGTCACCGCGACGGTGTGCTCGAGCAGCCCGCCAAGATAGGAGTGGTGGCCCCCGCGGGTGCAGGGCGCGCGCCGCCAGGCGGCTCGTAGCTCGTCGTCGGCCAGCAGCGTCTCCAACAGCGCTCGGAAGCCTCGGTCATACACCTCGCCGGCCAGATGCTCGAGGAAGCCGTCGAGCTCATCCAGGTCGCGATAGGCGGTAGGCAGAAAGCGGCCGGGGTCGACGGCGTCCTCTGGCGCGACCCTTGCGATATCGATCACCTCGAGGGTCAGCTGGTCGCGAAAGCGCTCCACCCGGGCGCGGACTCGAACGATGTCCCCACGCTCGAACCGGCCGGCGAGCTCGTCGGCGTTCTGGAAGGCGCGAGCGGGCACCGTGCCCGTCCGGTCGCGCAATTCGAGGGCCAGATAGGCCGACCCGGTACGGGTGCTGAGCCGATCCTTGCGGACGCACGCGAACACGCCGATCACGTCCTGGCCGGGGCGCAGCGCGCTCACGGCTGCCATCGTCAGGTCATCTGAGGCCATGGGCCCATCATGTACGGTGAGTCGGATGCAGCCATTGCAATGGGAGCATCGCCCCGACGGGCTGCGAGCCCCCGCTCTGGTCTGCGCGTTCAAGGGCTGGAATGACGCGGGGGACGCGGCCTCGAGCGCGATTCAGTTCGTCGGCTCCGCCCTTGGCGCGGAGCGCTTCGCGACGATCGACCCCGAGGAGTTCTACGACTTTCAGGCCACCCGGCCGCGGGTCAAGCTGGTGGACGGGCAGGCCCGCGAGATCGTCTGGCCGGCGGTCAAGCTGTACGCCGCGCGGGTGCCCCGCGCACCGCGTGACCTGATCCTGATGTCCGGTTCGGAGCCGTCGTTTCGCTGGCGGACGTTCAGTGGCATCGTGGTCGAGCTCGCCGAGGCACTCGGCACCCAGCTGTTCGTGACCCTCGGCGCCCTGCTGGCCGATGTTCCGCACACCCGCCCCATCTCGGTCACGGGCCTGACCTCCGATCCCGCGCTCGTCGCCCGCCTCGGTCTCGCGCCGTCCTCCTATGAGGGCCCGACCGGCATCGTCGGCGTCCTGCACGCCGCCTGCCAGCAGGCCGGCCTGCCCTCCGCCAGCCTGTGGGCGGCCGTGCCCCACTACATCGCCGCCACCCCGAACCCAAAGGCGGCGCTGGCGCTGGTGCGCAAGCTCGAGGGCCTGGTCGGCGTGGCGGTGGACGGCTCCGAGCTGGAATCCGCCGCGGGCGACTATGAGCGTCAGGTCAACGTCGCCGTGCAGAGCGATCCCGACGTCCAGGCCTTCGTCGAACGCCTTGAGCAGACCGCCAACGAGGAGGACGACGACGACGCACCCACCTCGCTGCCGTCCGGTGAGACGATCGCGCGCGATCTACAGCGCTTTCTGCGCCAGCGCGGCCCCGACGGGCCGACGCAGGGGCCCGGCCCCTCCGGCCCGGCCTGACCGACGCGCTGTCGCCGGGGCGTGGCGCAACGCGCGCTCGAGCCGGCGCGTCACCGGCACCGTGACGTGCCGGGAACCCCCACGCGACGTCGATGAGGACCCACACCCCGACACGCCACCGGCGCCCAGGGCCAGACTGGCCGCGATGATCACCAGCGACCGGGGGCGCATCACCGCTCGGCCGCCGGACACACGAGCCGGTAATCACACATCGAGCAGGCCGCGAACGACGGGGTCGGCTCAAACCCCTGGGACTGGATTCCCTC
>JALYTU010000478.1 GCA_030854125.1 Actinomycetota bacterium
GGGTTCCGCGCCCCGGTGACCAGCTCGATGGGACGGCTGTTCGACGGTGTCGCCGCCCTGTGTGGGATCCGGCCCGAGGTCAGCTACGAGGGGCAGGCGGCGATCGAGCTCGAGGCGGCGGCCGCGATGGCGAGCGGTGCCGCGGACACCGGCCCGGGCTATCGGACCGAGCTCGTGAACGAGCCGGGGGGCTTCGCGCTGGACCCCCGGGCCGCGGTGCGCGGGGTGCTCGCCGATCTCGCGGCCGGTGTGCCGGTCCCCGTCGTCGCCGCACGCTTTCACGCCGCGATCGCGATGGGGACCGTGGCGGCATGCGAGCGCGCGTGCGCCGAGCAGGGAAGCGACACGGTCGTGCTCGCCGGGGGTGTGTTCGCCAACCGGATCCTGCTTACCGCAGTGCGCGAGACCCTGCGGGGCCGGGGCCTGCGCGTACTCGTGCCCGAGCGGCTGCCGATCGGGGACGGCGGGATCGCCTACGGACAGGCCGCAGTGGCTGCCGCCCGACTGCGGAGCGCGGCGTGACGCCGCTCGAAGCGGTGCTGGCCACGCCGATCGCGATCGACGGTACCCAGCAGGCGTTCGGAGCGTTCACCGTCGAGCAGGTCCGGGCCCGAGCGGGGGAGCTGAAGGCCGCCGTCGGCTTTGGTCCGACAATCCGCGTGGCCCCGGTCGCACTGGCCTGGCGCGAGCTCGAGATCGCCCTGGACCGGGCCGGGGTTGCCACCGTCGGCGAGCTCGACGGTGACAGCATCCTCGCCCTCGCACCCAAGCTGTGGGTGCTCCCGCCGGGCGGCAGCCTGCTGTAAGCGCCGGCGCCGCCCCGCGGCCCGCGGGCACCAGTCGGTCAGCTGTCGGGTGCCCTCAGTGCGCAGCGCAGGCGTCGCAGAGCCCGACGATCGCGAAGTGCGTGAATCGCGCGTGGTAGCCGAAGCGGTCCCTGATCTGCCGACGCAGGGGATCGAGTTGATCCGGAGTGACGGCAGTCACCTTGGCGCACCGTTCGCAGTACAGGTATTCGACGTCATGGCGGCCCACCAGGACGTACAGGCCAGGCCCATGGCCGAAGTGCACGTGGCGGATCAGGCCGTGGCGCTCCAGCACCTCGAGGTTGCGATAGACCGAGGATTCGTCGATCGAGAGCGTGTGGCCGAGATGGGCCGCCGAGACGGGGCCGTCGGCGGCAAACAGCGCCTCGAGCACGAGCCGTCGCGCTGTCGAGAGCCGCTTCCCGCCCTGACGAACGGCCGCGATCGCCTCCTCGATGGTGCTGCACGAGCGGGTCGGTCTCTGGGGGGCAACGGTCATGTCTGATCAATCGTGTCTGGGCTCGTGCCGCCAATGTGGGCCGTGCGACAGTCGCAATCGTCGCTCTCGATCATGCGTCGGCGTCTGCCGCGGCGGCGGACCGAGCGGCCGCCCGTTCCATCCCCGTTGACCATTTCTCCTCGATCCGCGCAAAGCGCCAGACCGCGAGCGCGATCACCCACGTCCCGACGAACATCCCGACGATGATGAAGCCGGCGGTGTTGATGTTGAAATGCTGAAACCAATCCACGACCGAGCCGGTGATCCCGAGCTTTTGAGTGAGCAGGCCGACGAGCTCGATCGTGCCGATGAACAGCGCCACTGCGACCGAGAGCCCGGTGATGGTTATGTTGTAATAGACCTTGCGGACGGGTTTCGAGAACGCCCAGCCGTAGGCAAAGTTCATGAACGAGCCGTCGATCGTGTCCAACAGTGACATGCCGGCGGCGAACAGGACCGGGAGGCAGATGATCGCGTAGAACGGCAGCCCGGCCGCTCCGGCGCTGCCGGCGATGACCAGCAGCGCGACCTCCGTGGCGGTGTCGAAGCCCAGGCCGAAGAGCACCCCGACCGGGTACATCTGCCACGGCTCCTGAATCTTGTTCAACCGCTTGCCGAACAGTCGGTTCATCAGCCCCCGCGCATTGAGCTCCTGCTCGAGTTCGGCTTCGTCGAACTTGCCCTGGCGCATCTGGAAGAAGATCTTCACGATGCTGACCAGGATGATGATGTTGAGGATTGCGATGATGTACAGGAAGCCCCCCGACACGCCGGTGCCGATGACGTTGGTCGCCTTGTGCAGGGTCGATCCGCTGTTGCGGACCGGGTCGGCGAGCGCCTTGACCCCGACGGCAATCAGAAAGGCGAGTCCGAACACAACCGTCGAGTGCCCGAGGGAGAAGAAGAATCCGACGCTCAGCGGGCGTTTGCCCTCGCTCATGAACTTCCGTGTCGTGTTGTCGATCGCCGAGATGTGATCGGCGTCGAACGCGTGGCGCATCCCGAGCGTGTAGGCGGTGATCCCCGTGCCGATCGCGAACGTGCCCGACGCTCCGAGCTTGTACTTCGCGGGCGCCACAACCAAGATCAGGATGCCGAACCCGATCACGTGCAGCCCGGCGATCACGGCCGCCATGTAGCCCGCCCGGCGCCATTCCTCGCGCGTCATCGATCCCTTCACGCGCTCCCACCGTGACGTTCGCAGCGCCGGCGCAGACGTCGCCTCCATCAAGTTCGTCCGCTCCGCGCGGCGATCACTCTCAAGCCGGCGATCACCATCGCGGCCAACCTACGGCGGACCCGTCGCTAATGCAACCGACTGGTAACTGAGAGCACCTCGGCGCGCTGCCGTTCAGAGCTGGCCGGATGCCAGCTGGGCGGCAAGCAGCCGGATGACACTGGCGCCGCCCGTTCAGAGCTGGCCGGATGCCAGCTGGGCGGCAAGCAGCCGGATGACACTGACGCCGCCCGTTCAGAGCTGGCCGGATGCCAGCTGGGCGGCAAGCCAGTGCAAGGCGATCAGGGACTTGGAGTCCGCACACTCGGCGATCGCGCCCGCAAGGTCGTCCAACGGCCACGGCACGACCTCGATCCGCTCGCCCGGATCGGGCGCGGCGCCGGGGTCGTCCTCCAGACCGCGCGCGACGTAGAGCCAGACGCGCTCGTCGCTGAACCCGGGGCTGGTGAAGAACACCGCTAGCTGCACCCAGTGGCTGGCCCGTTTGCCGATCTCCTCCCCCAGCTCACGGCGGGCGGTCTCAAGCGGCGGCTCGCCCTCGATGTCGCGCTTGCCGGCCGGGATCTCCAATGAGGCGGTCAGTCCGGCCGCCTCGCGGGGCTGGCGGGTCAGCCAGACCTGGCGGTCATCGATCGGGATGATCCCGACCGCGCCGGGATGCCAGACCTTCTCGCGGCTGACCTCCTCGCCGTCGGCGTGGCGAAAGCGCTCGCGGCCGACGCTGACAACCGCGCCCGTCCATTCACGCTGCACCGCGATCCGCTCAAAGCCGCTCACGCCGCCTCCGGCTCGCGCTCCGGCGCGCCGACCAGTTCGCCGGCGGCCTCGTCCACCAGCGCGACCGCGATCTCGAAC
>JALYTU010000479.1 GCA_030854125.1 Actinomycetota bacterium
GACTCAGGCGGCTTCGGGAGCGGCGGCCTGCGCGGCGCGAGCGCCGTCAGTGCCCTCGGCGCCAGCGCCGTCCGCGTCCGCCGTCGGCTCGGCGGCCTCCGGCGGCTTGAACCCATCCCGGGCCCACGCCTCGTCGAACTCGACCCGCCAGCGACCGTCCTCATTCTGCTGCAGAGCCAGGCGGGAGCGAAAGCTCTTGCCCGAGCGGCCCTTAAAGCCGGTGACCGGCCGCTCGGTGCGCCCGGTCTTGATCAGCTCCTTGGCGATCGCCAGCGGCAGCTGCTTGCCCGTCTTGGACTTCCAGATCACGAACCCGCAGCCGGGATCCTCACGACTCCAGCACGAGAAGCCCTTGCGGTTCTCGACGATGTCGCGGCCGCACACCGGGCACGGGCCGAGGTTGGCACGCGGGATGCGGACGTCCTTGAGCTTGGCGTCGAGCTCGTGGACCGTCTCGTCGGTGAACTTGACGATGTCACCCATGAACGCGACACGTGAGTCCTGTCCGGTCTCGATCTTGGCCAGCCGGCTCTCCCAGTCCCCGGTCAGCCCCGGTGAGGTGAGCGGGTGCCCGTCGAGCAGACGAATCACGTTCAGGCCCTTCTCGGTGACGACCAGCGCACGTGCGTCGCGCTCGATGTAGCCGACCTGGAGCAGGCGCTCGATGATCGCGGCGCGGGTGGCCGGGGTCCCCATCCCGGAATCCTTCATCGCCTCGCGCAGCTCCTCCTCGTCGACCAGCTTGCCGGCCGTCTCCATCGCGGCGAGCAGGGCTCCCTCGGTGTAGCGGCGGGGCGGCTTGGTCTCCTTCTCCTCAGAGCTGACCTCGGCGACGTTGACCGCCTCGTCGCGCTCGAGCTTGGGCAACTGCTGATCGCGGCCCTCGTCGTCCTCGGGCGCGTCGGCGTCTGATCCGCTGGCGACCTCGCCGTAGACGCCGCGCCAGCCGGGCACGAGCATCAGCTTGCCGCGGGTGCGAAACACATGATCGGCAACCGTGGTCTCGATCCGGGTGTTCTCGAACACCGCCTCGGGATGAAAGACGGCGAGGAACCGCCGGACGACCATGTCGTAGATGCGCCGGTCATCGTCGTTGAACTTGTCCACCGGATGCTGCTCGGCGTTGGTCGGGATGATTGCGTGGTGGTCGGTGACCTTGGCATCGTTGACGACGCGCCCGAGCGGGAGGACATCGAGGCTGGCCACGTACCGGGCGCCTTCGGCGTACTCGGGGCGCTTGCCGACCAGCGCGGCGATCGGCTTGATCTCGGCCACCATGTCGCCGGTCAGAAACCGGGAACTGGTCCGCGGGTAGGTGAGCGCCTTGTGCTCCTCATAGAGCCGCTGCGCGGCGGCGAGCGTGCGACGCGCCGAGAAGCCGTGGCGGCTGTTGGCCTCGCGCTGCAGCGAGGTGAGGTCGTACAGCAGCGGCGCGCGCTCGCGCCGCTCGGACTTCTCGAGCTTGGTGATGACGCCCTGGCCGCCGTCGCAGGCCGCGACGACCGCACGGGCCTGCTCGGCCGTCTTCATCCGCGGGTTGGCGCCGGCGTAATAACGGCCCTCGTAGGCGCGCGGGCCGTTCTGCACGGTGTCGAAGCGCGCGTCGACCAGCCAGTAGGCCTCGGGGGTGAAGGCCCGGATCTCCTCTTCCCGGCGCGCGAGAATGGCAAGCGTCGGGGTCTGCACGCGGCCAAGCGAGACGGCGCCGTCAAATGAGGAACGCAGGCGGATGGTCGCGGCGCGCGTCGCGTTCATGCCCACGATCCAGTCGGCCTCCGAGCGCGATCGCGCCGCCTGCTCGAGTGTGGCGAACTCCGCGCTGGGACGCAGCTCGGAGAAGGCGGCTTTGATCGCGCGCTTGGTCATCGAGTTCAGCCACAGCCGCTGAACGGGCTTGGAGGAGCCGGCCTTCTCGTACAGGTAGGCGAAGATCAGCTCGCCCTCGCGGCCGGCGTCACAGGCGTTGACCACTGCCTCGACATCGTCGCGGCCGAGCATCCGCTTGACCACGCTCATCTGCTTCTTGGAGCGCTCGTCACGGACGACGAGCTTGAACTCGTCAGGCACGATCGGCAGGTCGGCCATCCGCCATTTCTTGTACTGGGCTCCGTACTCGTCGGGGTCGGCGAGCTGGACGAGATGGCCGACCGCCCAGGTCACGACGTGCTCGGGACCCTCGAGGTATCCCTCGCTCTTGGTGAAGGCGCCCGGAAGCACGCTCGTCAGGTCGCGCCCGACGGACGGTTTCTCGGCGATCACCAGTGTCTTGGCCATGCTGGGGCAGGGTAGCGGCCCGGGCAAGCCCCGTCGGGCTCCGGCTGTCGCGCCCCACGGCCGGACCAGAGTCCCGGCTCACGGTGCGCCGGTCCCGATCGCGGTCAGGCTCCGCAGTGACCGGTCCGCGAGGCAGCCGATGCCGCCCGGGCGCGAGCCACGTCGCGTCTGACCACGGAATTCGGCACGGCGAAGCCGCCGGGATGGTCGGCCTCGGTGATGGCGGCAAAGACGGTGGCGAGCACCTGGCCACGCCCGTCGACGAGCGGTCCGCCGGAATTGCCGGGCTGAACGCGGCCCCGCAACCCGGTCAGCACCCGCAGCACGTGACCCTGGCCGTAGGCGTCCTGGGTCGAGATCGTCGCCGTGCGCCCGAGTCGCCCGGGTGCGGCGCGGTAGGCGCCGTCGAGTGGGTAGCCGAGGATCGCCGCCGCGGTCCCGACGCGGCGTTGCGCGGCCGTCTCGAGGACGGGGAGCGTGAGACCGGGGACGCGCAGCACGGCGATGTCATCGTGCACGTCAAAGGCGAGCACGACCGCCGGGCGCGCGGCCCCCACCCCTACGGCCTGCACCGCGGTGTCCTGTTCGCCGGCGACCACATGTGCGTTGGTGACCACCAGGCTCCCTGGGTGGGCGGCCCCGATCACCCAGCCGCTGCCCTCGATCCCCAGCCCGCAGGCGGTGCCCACCACGCGCACCACGCTCGGGCGCGCCTGGTGGACGCCGAGGGCTCCGAGGATCAGCGGGTTCGGCGGCGGGACGTCAGCCGAGGGGCCGTTGACCGACGGCAGCGGATCGAAACGGGCGAGCGCGTGGAGGATCGGCCCCGACGGCGGCAGCAGCTGATTCAGTTCGCTGAGGATCGCCGAGCGCTCGATGTCGGTGCGCAGGGAGGTCGAGCCGGCCGACTGCACGGCCACGGCGCCGATCACCCAGGCGATGCCGAGACCCACGCAGGCGGTCAGGATCGCCCCGAGCAGCCCATCCACCGCGCGCAGGCCCGGGATCCGCAGGGCCGCCCGGGCCCGCATGCCGAGGCCCTCGAAGCCGCTCGCCAGCACACCACCCACGAGCAGCGCCCCAACCAGGCCGAACAGCGGCGCGTAGGGCGAATGGGC
>JALYTU010000480.1 GCA_030854125.1 Actinomycetota bacterium
CCGTGAGCGGCTGCTGGTCGCCGCCCAGAGCCTGATCGAGGAGGGCGGCTACGGCGCCGCCTCGGTGATGGCGATCGCCGATCGCGCGGGGGTCGCCGCGGGCACCCTCTACCGTCACTTCGCCTCTAAGGAGGACCTGTTCGTGGAGGTCTTTCGCTCGGTCTGCGGGCGCGAGGAGCGTGCGATGCGCGCGGCGGCAACCGAGCTGGGAGACGGGGCGACGGCGGCTGAGCGCCTGCAGCACGTGCTCGCCACATTCGCGCAGCGGGCGCTGCGCAACCCGCGGCTGGCGTGGGCGCTGATCGCCGAGCCGGTCGATCCGCTCGTGGACGCCGAGCGCCTGGCCTACCGCTCGCGCTACGCCGCACTCATCGCCGAGGGCCTGAACACGGGGATCGCCGCGGGAGAGCTCCCCGCGCAGGATGCCGCCCTGACCGCCGCGGCGCTCGTCGGCGGCTGTGGCGAGGCGCTGGTCGGGCCGCTCTCCCCGGTCGGGGGCCGCGGTCCCGAGCCGGCCGCGGTGATCGTCGCCCTGCGGGTCTTTGTCGGTCGCGCGGTGGGGGCGAGATGAGCCGGCCGCGTTCCGGAGCGGATCGGTGAGCGATCCCGTCACGGTCACGCGCGATGGTCAGGTGACCACAGTCACCCTCTCGCGGCCGCAGCGGCGCAACGCCGTGGACGGCACGACCGCGGCCGCGCTGGCGGACGCCTTCCGCGCCTTTGACGGCGATCCGGATGCGTCGGTCGCGGTCCTTCACGGCGCCGGCGGGGTGTTCTGTGCCGGCGCGGATCTGGTCGCCGCAGGGACGGCCGCCGGCACTCGGGTCCAGGACACCGGGGACGGGCCGATGGGACCGACCCGGATGCGGCTGGGCAAGCCGGTGATCGCTGCGATCGCCGGTCATGCCGTCGCCGGTGGTCTCGAGCTCGCGCTGTGGTGCGATCTGCGGATCGCCGAGGCCGACGCCGTCCTCGGGATCTTCTGCCGCCGCTGGGGCGTGCCGCTGATCGACGGGGGAACGGTTCGGCTGCCGCGGCTGATCGGCGCCTCGCGGGCGATGGACCTGATCCTCACCGGCCGGCCGGTGTCCGCGCAGGAGGCCGAGCGCATCGGCTTGGTCAACCGGGTTGTGCCGGCCGGGGAGAGCCTGGCCGCCGCACAGGATCTCGCGGCGCAGCTGGCACGTTTTCCCCAGATTTGCCTGCGCGAGGACCGGTTGTCGATGCTCGAGTCAGAGGGGGGCGACGAGGCGTCGGCGATGGCCAACGAGCTGGCTCACGGCCGTCGCTCGCTGACCGAGGTCCAGGCCGGCCTGGAGCGTTTCCGGGCCGGTGTCGGGCGTCACGGCAGCTTCGGCTGAGCGACGGCGCCGCGCAGCCCACCGGCCCAGTCCAGCAGGCGGTCGCGGTCCGACGCGGTCAGGCCCTGCGCCGGATCGGTGGTGATCAGCAAGGTGGGGCCCGGGCGGGCCTGCGCCCAGGCGCGACACGTGTCGTCGTGCCCGTCATCGACCCAGGCCAGCGGATGCAGCGCACCCGCATGGGCATCGATCGCGTCGAGCTTCCAGTGGCGACCGGTCGCCGTCGCGTCGCCGAAGCGAAGATGCGGTGCCCCCGCCGGGAGGCCGAGCACGAACGGGAGGTGCTCGTCGGCCTTCTCCTCCCAGCCGGTGCACCAGATCAGCTCGTAGTCGCCGGTGAGGGTCAGCACGTGGCCGGCCGCATCGGTGGAGAGCAGATGCGGGATGCCGTCCACGGAGACGAAACGGCCGGCCGGAGCGACCGCCGGATCGAACCCGAACAGCGAAAGAACTCCATCGACGTCTAACAGAAGAAGCGGCCTGTCCATATCTTGCCCTTATGTGGGTGCGCCAGGGTGAATTGACTGAAATGCTGGGTTGACCGGCCACCCGTCCAGATGTTCCTGGACGACGGCCCGGGGCGCCTCACGTGCTACGGGCGACGCCGACTCAGAGGGTTCGGGGTTGCCCCGCCCACCGGCTTTCATCCAGAAGCTCTATGACTCCACTCTTCGGCATCCTTCTCGCGCTCGCCTGCGCCCTGACCACCAACGTTGGGTTCCTGTTCAAGCACCGCGGCGCCTGCGCGGCCCCCCCGGTCGACTTCCGCCACCCGCTGCGCAGCGGCAAGGCGCTGTTCTCCTCGCGTCTGTTCGCAGTCGGCATGCTGATTGCCGCCACGGCGTGGATCTTCCACGTCGCCGCGCTGGCGGTGGCGCCGCTCTCGCTCGTGCAGGCCGTGCTGGCCGGCGGCGTCGTCCTGCTCGCGGTAATGGCCGAGCGCAGCTTCGGTCTGAAGATCTCCCGCCGCCAGTGGACGGGGATCGTGCTCACCGCGGTCGGCCTGCTGATCCTCGGCTTCAGCCTCCCGGCCGTACACGGCGCGCATTCGCGCTTCTCGGTCCCCGGCATGATCGGCTTCGAGTTCGGGCTGCTGGCCGTCGGCAGCCTGCTGATCATGGGCCCCCGGATCGGCGCGCCGGCCCACCACCGGGGATTCATGCTCGGCGCCGCGTCAGGCATCCTGTTCGGCGTCTCGGACGTCGCCATCAAGGCGATGTCGGGGATGGTCGGCTCGCACGGGCTCTCCGGCCTGGCGACCCCGTGGCTGCTGGTCACGCTCGTCGCCTCGGTGGCGGCTTTCTACAGCTCGGCCAAGGGTCTGCAGGAGGGAGACGCCGTCCCGGTCATCGCCGTGACCGGGACCGCGGCCAACGTCGCCGGGATCGTCGGGGGCATCCTCGTGTTCGGCGATCCGCTTCCCGGCCATCCGGTGATGCTGGTGGCCGAGATGCTCGCCTTCGCGCTGGTCCTCGTCGCCGCCTGGCTCACGCCGGCACCGATCCGCGCCGCGGATCCGGTCGGCGCTCCCGCTCTGGCCTGATCGACCCGCGCGGCGCGGGGCCCTCGGTGCGGTCTCGCGCGCTGGGGCAGAATCTGGAGCCGTGGCCTGCCCGCTGATCTCCGCCTCGGATCTGGTCGATCGTCTTGACAGTGGCCATACCGCGGTGCTCGACGTCCGCTGGGACCTCGCCCAGGGCGCCCGGCGCGATCTGTTCGCCGCCGGTCATATTCCGGATGCGGTGTTCGTCGACCTGGCGGCGCAGCTCGCCGGGACGCCCGCGCCGGACGGAAGCGGCGGTCGCCATCCCCTCCCGGCACCGGCGGACTTCGTGGCTGCGATGCGGACCGCGGGGGTGTTCGACGACCGGTCCGTGGTCGTCTACGACGGCACCGGTGGTCTGGCCGCGGCGCGGGCATGGTGGCTGCTGCGCCACTACGGCCATTCCGGCGTGACCGTGCTCGACGGTGGACTGGACGCCTGGCGGGCGGGCGGCGGCCGGCTGGCCGCGGGCTCCAGCGA
>JALYTU010000031.1 GCA_030854125.1 Actinomycetota bacterium
GGCCTGGACCACGTCCCGATCGGCATCGGGCGGCTGCTGGGGATGGTGCTCGTCATCGCCGGGACCGTGCTCGTGACGAGGTCCTGATCCGCCCACCCGGCTGAGCGCCGTCGAATCGGGCCCGGAAGTCTGACCATCGCCACTGCCTGTCCACGGGTCAGACGCCCCGAACGCCCGCACGATCGCTATCACCTCCCGACGACACGAGCACGAACGAGCGCTTCGGCGACCAGGCGCTCGTGCGGAGCTACATCGACGCGGACGAGTGCTTCTTGTCGCCTGAGGCGAGCGCTGGGTCTACTCGCCGCGGACGCTCCGGTTCGTGGCAAACATCCGTCCCGACCGCCGGTGCTCGACGCCTGCTGTTGGGGGCAGGCTAGAGCGTCGGTGACGCTGAAGCTTTTCAGCCGGTAGATCCGCGATTAGTCGAGCGGCAGTTGGATGTCGAGGACAATCTCGACTGTGTCTCGCACCTTGAGCGCACCCATCAATCCACGGTAGGGCTTGATGCCCCACTCGCTCTGGGTCAGCGGCAACGTCGCGGTCACATGGCCGTCAGCAGTCATCTCCAGTTCAAGGGAAGCAGGACGGCTCGTGCCGGCCAGGCTGAGCTCGCCTCGGACCAAGAGTCTCCCAGCGCTGCTCTCGACTGCACTTGAGCGGAACGTGATTGCCTGTCCGCGGAGAACCTTCTCGTTGATCGACTTGCGAATCTCGCCCCGGTCCTTGTCGGTCAGCGGCTTGACTCCGCCAAGTCCTTCGCGCACCTGTAACGAGCGGGGATCGGCCTCGAGTTCGACCGACGAAATCGAGCCCTCCTCTGACGCCTGCGCGGTTGCCTGCCACTGACCGACGTCGATGACCAAGTCGTGGCCGACCTTCTGGGCCAGGCCTTCGCGGTACGTTCGAACCTGGAGCTTTCCGTTCTCGGGTCCTGCCGTGTGGGGACCAGTGCGGAGCGGCATCAGAGGATGGTAACCATCGAGAGCCTCGACGACAAAGCTCTACCAGCACTGGAGCGTCTTTGTGCCGTGGGGGCTGGCGTGTGGTCGAGTCTGAGTTCGGTGCCATCATGGAGGCGTGATTGGTGATGTCTGAGCTCGGCAACCGTGAGTTGCTTCGCGAGTGGCGGAAGGTGATGGATTCCATCGTCGCGTCCGCGGCATCAGTTGGTGGGCGCAGTGACCTGGCGCGTCAGCTGGTTGAGCCGATGCAACGCCAGTTCGAGCTCGTGCAGGAGCTAATCGACCGCGAGCGCAGAATGCAGAACGAACTCGCTGGTCGCCTCCTGGGCCCGGTAGAAGCCGCGTTCGATCTCCTCGAGGAGACTGGGCAGTTGCTGCGCCGGCAGGCCGAGGCCCTGGAGGCCGCGGGTCGTGCGCTTGAGGACACGGCCGGACTGGCGTTGACCCAGGCCGAGCTGTTCGAACGAACGATTGCCAAGCTGCGCAAGCCGGCGGACAGCGCGCGGGCGGTGGCGGGACTGAAGCCACGGGCGCGCAAGAGCGACGGCGGCGAACCTCGTCGCCGTCGCCCGATATAGCCTCGTCGAACCAGCGCGTACGAGACAGGAGCGGCTGGGAGTCGGCCTCGCTGAGCCTTCACCTCCAGCCTCTTGGACTTCGAGAATGCCTGGCCGCTCAGAACCACTCCGAGAAAACGGCCGTCATCGACGGGCTTGCCTGCGCTGCTTGCCACGGAGCTCCTCTGCGCGAAGCTTCTCGTCGGAGACCTGAATTGCGCTCTTAGGCGCCGACGGGCACTGCCGCTTTGATGGCCGTGTGCTTGCTGGCCGCCATGGTTGTGAGCACCCGTGCGCTTGCGGCGTCGTCAACGAACCTGCGTGCGGCGAGCGGCCCTGAAGCCGGCGGACGCTGCCGACTGCGCTCGGCCCCTTTCGGACCGCGGCCGCTGTGCGAGTGCCGTGGGGCCGCGACACGCCTCGCCGCGATAGGGGTTTTCCCGCAGGTCGTTATGCGGCAATACGGATGGCACGCGGGCGGATCGGTGGTTCGGTTGGTGGTGAAAGTTTTAACCGCGAGGAGCCACTATGTCGGTCGTTGAGTCAACCACCTTTGAGGCGCCGGGCCAGTCGGGTAGCCCGGTCAAGCTGCAGGAGCGCTACGACAACTTCATCGGAGGAGCGTGGATCCCTCCGACGACCGGCGAGTACAGGGAGAATTTGACCCCTACGACCGGCGAGGCGTTCTGCGAGGTCGCCTATTCGGGCGCGCAGGACATCGAGCTGGCGCTCGACGCCGCGCACGCCGCTAAGGATGAATGGGGGCAGCGCTCCCCGGCAGAGCGCGCTGCGGTCCTGAATGACGTTGCGGACGCGATCGAGGAGAACCTCGAGATGCTGGCCGTGGCGGAGAGCTACGAAAATGGCAAGCCGGTGCGTGAGACGCTGGCGGCCGACATTCCGCTCGCCGCCGACCACTTCCGCTACTTCGCCGCCGCGGTGCGTGCCGAGGAGGGGCGAATCTCGGAGATCGACGACCAGACCTACGCGTACCATTTCCAGGAGCCGCTCGGCGTCGTGGGCCAGATCATCCCCTTCAACTTCCCGTTGCTGATGGCTGCGTGGAAGATCGCTCCGGCGCTGGCGGCCGGCAATTGCACGGTCCTGAAGCCCGCCAGTCCAACTCCGTGGTCGATCCTCAAGCTCGCCGAGGTGATCGGCGACATCATCCCGCCCGGTGTGCTGAACATCGTCAACGGTCCGGGTGCGGAGATCGGCAAGGCGCTGGCATCCAATAAGCGCATCGCGAAGGTGTCGTTCACCGGCGAGACGGTGACCGGCCGGCTGATCATGAGCTACGCCGCGCAGAACCTGATCCCGTCCACCACGGAGCTTGGCGGTAAGTCCCCGAACATCTTCTTCGAGGACGTGATGGCGGCCGACGACGCGTTTCTCGATAAGGCGATCGAGGGCCTCGTTCTGTACGCGTTCAACAAAGGCGAGGTCTGCACCTGCCCGTCGCGGGCGCTGATCCACGAGTCGATCTATGAGAGGTTCATGGAGCGTTGTCTGGAGCGGATCGCCGCGATCAGGCAGGGCGACCCCTTGGACCGCGAGACGATGATGGGACCGCAGGTCTCCAGCGCGCAGCTGGAGAAGATCGAGAGCTACGTCAAGATCGGTCGCGACGAGGGCGCCGAGGTGCTGATCGGCGGCAGCCGCCCGGACGTGGAGGAGCGCCTCGCCGGCGGCTATTACTTCGAGCCGACCGTGCTGAAGGGGCACAACAAGATGCGTGTCTTCCAGGAGGAGATCTTCGGGCCGGTGCTCGCGGTGACGACGTTCAAGGACGAGGCCGAGGCGCTGGAGATCGCCAATGACACGTTGTACGGGCTCGGTGCCGGGGTGTGGACTCGTGACGGCAGTCGTGCCTTCCGGATGGGCCGCGCGATCAAGGCCGGTCGCGTGTGGACCAACTGCTACCACCATTACCCGGCGCATGCCGCGTTCGGTGGTTACAAGAGCTCGGGAGTGGGGCGCGAGAACCATAGGATGATGCTGGATCACTACTCGCAGACCAAGTGCCTGCTGGTCAGTTATGACCAGAACCCGATGGGGTTCTTTTGATCCTGAAATCACCCGGTGAGCCGGCTCAACCGGCGACGGCCGCAGTAGCCGCCACCCCAGCGGCCCTCGAGGTGATTGATCGCCTCGAGGCTGCCCACGGGGCGCTGGCGTTCTTTCAGTCGGGCGGGTGCTGCGATGGCACTTCCGCGATCTGCCTAAAGGATGGCGAGCTGCCGCCGGGACCGTATGACGTTCGACTCGGTGAGATCGGGGGTGCGCCGTTTTATATCGACAAGGAGCAGTACGACCGGTGGGGAACGCCCCGCTTCCTGATCGACGTCGCGCCCGGCGCAGCCACGGGATTCTCGCTCGAGGGACTGGAGGGCGTGCATTTCATCTCTCGCACACCGTGACGGCGCGCATATAGCCGCCACTCAATCGTTTCGCCGGCAGCGCCGCAGCGCCGCTCTCGACACCGTCTTGAAGCGACCTGACGTCGCCGATCAACCCAAACGAGTGCCAGAACCATGTCCAGCATTTTGATCCCCGAACCCGAAGTCACAGAGGCTCCTCCGACCACCTACCGTGCCGCGGTCGTCCACGAGTTCGGCCACCCCACTGAGCATCGAGCAGGTTGAGATGCCGGAGCTCGCTCCGGGACAGTTGCGCGTGAAGGTCCTGGCCTGAGGCCTGTGCCACACAGACCTCCACGCTGCTAACGGCGACTGGCCGATCAAGCCCTCACCGCCGTTCATTCCGGGCCACGAGGGCGTCGGCATCGTCACCGAGCTCGCGGCCGGCGAGCACGCCGTCGGTGACCTCACCCACAAGGTCTCCGTCGGTGACCGCGTCGCGATGCCCTGGCTGGGCTACGCCTGCGGCTGCTGCAACTATTGCGTGTCCGGGTGGGAGACGCTGTGCCACGAGCAGCAGATGATGGGGTACACGATCGACGGCGGCTTTGGCGAGTACGCCACCGCCTACGCTCGCTACGTCGTCAAGGTCCCCGAAAGCGTTGACACGTTCGACGCCGCGCCGCTCACCTGCGCCGGGGTGACCACCTACAAAGCGGTCAAGGTCGCGGGCACGCGATCCTCCGATTTCGTCGCCGTGTACGGCGTCGGCGGTCTGGGACACCTCGCGATCCAGTACGCAGCGCTCGCAGGAGGCCGAGTCGTCGCAGTCGACATCACAGATGAGAAGCTCGAGCTTGCGCGCGAGCTCGGCGCCGAGTTCACGATCAACGCCAAGAAAGAGGATCCAGTGGAGGCGATCCAGCGGCTCGGCGGTGTCAACCAGGCAATCGCGCTTGCCGTCTCGCCCCGCGCGTTCGAGCAGGCCTACGCGTCGCTGCGGCGCGGCGGCAAACTCGTCTTCGTCGCGCTCCCGGCAGACAACGAGATCAAGCTCCCGATCTTCGAGACCGTGCTCAACGGGATCACGATCGCGGGCTCGATCGTCGGCACACGAAAAGACCTGCGCGAGGTGTTCGAGCTGCACGCCGCCGGCAAAACCCGGGTGATCCGCGAAACACGACCGCTCGACCAGGTAAACGAGGCGATCGCCGACCTCGAAGCAGGCCGCGTCGCCGCGCGGATCGTGCTCGAACCCTAAACGACAGCCGCCATCGGGAGCAGCGATCGAGACCTTCCCGCTGCTGGCCATGGGCAACGGTCTAACTCGCCATCAGGCGCGCTAGGGCCGGACGAGGCCTCCTCGGAGTGAACCCCGTCCGGCCCTCGTAGCCCACCAGTCCCACCGACCCAACCATGTCCCGAACCCAGCAGTCTCACCCGCTCTGACCTGCGCTGACTGCAATCACTGGCCCGCAAATACGGCGAAAGCCCTGCAAATGAGTGCCTCTCAGAACCCCAGGTTGCAGGTTCGATTCCTCCACGGCCCATGACAAACGCCTTGGACTACCGGACGCGACGCGCTAAGTTGACCGAGCGTGATGCTTTCCCGCCCCTCGCTGATCGAGTTTCCCGCCGATGATCCAGAGCGGGCGCGGCAGTTCTGGTCGGGGGTGCTGGACGCTGAGCTCACCGTTCGGTCGGGCCTCGAGGGCGAGGGTTGGCAGACTCGCGGGACTTCTACCGACGTCGGGATACACGCGCGCGGGCGCGGGCCCGGCGATTCGTACTCGCTTCCGTACTTCGCCGTCGCGGATCTAGCCGGCGCACTCCGCCGCGTCGTCGAGCTCGGCGGCGCCGTCGTACATCCCGGAGAGCGGTTCGCCGTGTGTCGCGACTCGGAGGGCAGCCCGTTCGGTCTCGCCCGCGACGCTCCCGTCCTCGGAGGCTGAGCCGACTAGCGTTGCGTCGGTGGGGTTGGCCGGGCCGCGGCCCGACGCGTGCGAAGCACCGCGATGGCCAGGGCGATCACGACAAGTGCGATCGTGGCGAGCAGTCCATAGTGGGAGATCGCCTTGGCGACCTGGACCGCGGGATGTCCGATCGCGTAACCCAGTCCCACGATCAGACCGATCCACGAGAGCATCCCGAGGAGGTCAAAAACCATGAAACGGCGGAAGCTCATCCCTGTCCAGCCGGCGGCGGCGTATATGAACGACGACGGAACCGGGAGGTAAGGGGCCAGCGCGACCGCAAGCCCTCCGAAGCGTTCCAGGTGCGCGCCGGAGCGCTGCGCCCATTTCTCCGCCTTTGGGTGGCCTCCGGCCAGCGTGGCAGCCGCCTTGGGACCCCACAGCCGCCCCGCCCACCAGAAGAACGGGGTGGCGAAGAGCAGCGTCGGAAGCGGGGCAAGGACGGCGAGCACAAGCGATACCTCGCCCACGCGGGCGAACGCGCCGCTGGATGCCATCGCAGACGTCGAACCGCGCAGAGCCTCGAGGAGCACGGGATGAGTACCGAGCAGGGCGGGTGTCAGCGGCAGGAGTGCGAGAGAGAACAGGCTCTTGGCCGCGATGCCGGTCACGCAGCCGATCTCGGCGCGCCGCCGCCTCGCTCCGCGCGGCGGGAGCCCGGCACCGGGCGGCACGGTCGTCGTCATGCTCCCTATTGTCGCCTCATCCGTCCTGCGGCGTTCTCGCCCCGGTGCGCGAGGTCGACGAGGCAATGATGGCTCAATTCATCCGGTGTGCTCAGCGGCCAGCCTGAACAGATGCGAGCCGCTCCACGCTATCGAGCGTCGCGGCTACATTGAGGCGCTTCCCGTCTCAAGCCAGGAGCTCTGCCGTGTCCATTCGCATCGGGGTCCAGATTCAGCCGCAGCACGCGGACTTCGAGCAGATGCGAGAGGCGTGGAGAGCGGCCGAGGGGCTCGGAGTCGACTCGATCTACACGTGGGATCACTTCTATCCGCTGTACGGGGACGCGCAGGGAAAGCACTTCGAGGGAGCGACGTCCCTCGCGGCGCTGGCGGCGAGTACCGAGCGGGCCAGGATCGGTGCCTTGGTGTTCTGCAACTCGTACCGAAACCCCCAGCTGCTGGCCAACGTTCATTCGACGATCGACCACCTCAGCGGTGGGCGCGTGATCTTCGGGATCGGCGCTGGCTGGTTCGAGCGCGATTACGACGAGTACGGCTACGAGTTCGGGACTGCCCCGCAGCGCCTCAGAGCGTTGCGCCGCGATCTGCCGCTGATCAAGAAACGGCTGGCGAAGCTCAACCCTCCGCCGGTCGGCGAGATCCCGATCATGATCGGCGGTGGCGGCGAGAAGGTGACGTTGCGGCTGGTTGCCGAGTACGCGCAGCTGTGGCATACGTTCGCCGATCCGACGACCTACCTGCACAAGTCCGAGGTGCTGGCCGAGCACTGCGCGAAGGTCGGGCGGGACCCGGCGACGATCGAGCGGGTGATCGGAAGCTCCGGCTCGATCTCCGAGCACGCGGACGCGCTCGCTGACGCTGGGGTTCATGAACTGACAATCGGAGTCGGTGGCGGTCCGGGTGGCTATGACCTCGGCGAGCTCAACGAGCTGCTGCAGTGGAGAGACCGCCGCAACGGTGCCGGATGACCGGCCAGAATGCTTGATTTCCTGTGACAGCGCTGGCGGAGACGATCGCGGCTCAAGCTGAGCGGCTCGCCGCCGTCATGACCGTGGAGCTGGACGAGGCGGTTTCGCAGCTCGAGCCTGCGCGCCGTGTTTGGCTTGTCGGCACGGGAACCAGTCAGCATGCTGCTGAACTTGGCGCGTGGATGTTCGCCGGCGGCGATAAGGAGGTGCATGCCAGGTCCTCCGCGGCATTCGCCTACACCGACCGGCCCCTGCGAGCCGAAGATGCCGTCGTCGTGATTTCGCACACCACTGAGACGGCGTTCGCACAGCGTGCGCGTCAGCGGGTGCTGGAGTCGCCGGCGCGTCTGGTGACGATCACCGGGCAGGGAAAGGACTGGCCCGAGGCGGTGCAGACCGTCGAAGCCGAACGCTCGGAGACCTATACCGTCAGCTACCTGGCTGCGCTGGTGATCCTCGCTCGGTTAAGCGTGGCCCTGCGTCAGTCCAGCTATAACGCCGCTCAGCTTTTAGAGCTGCCAGATCGCGTCCAAGCTGCCGCGACCGCATCGACCTCGTGGTTTGAGTCCGTCCCTAGGCGGCTACTGGTTCTCGCTGGCGTGGGCCCCGGAGCGGTGACAGCACGCGAGGGCGCTCTGAAGCTGCGCGAGGCCGCCCGACTCGCCGCCGAGGGCTACGAGGCGGAATATCTGCTCCATGGCAGCGCTGTGCCGCTGCGTGGCGGGGATGGGCTCATTGCTGTCCAGCCGACCCACGACAGATCCGGCCTCCTTGACGGCCTCCTGGCGGCGGCCGCCCGAGAAGGCTTGAGCACCTCCGCGGTGCACGAGGCTGACGGGCTTGACCCGGTGTTGAGTCAGATCCCGCTGACCGTCCGCCTGCAGACGGTCGCGGCAACGCTGGCCGACGCACGTGGCGTCGACCCCGACCGCGTAATCGAGGCAAGCTGGGCCGACGATCGCCTCTGGCAGGCCGGTGCGCCCGCTGCGGGGGAGATTTAAGGATCACGCGCGCCCCAACCGCCTGGCCGTCGATCTCCGCGATCCGCAGCCCTGGGCGCGTCACCCACTCCTCGACGTGCTCGCGCCAGCAGAGCCCATCCTTCGCCTAGCACGCGTCGAGTCAGGTCCGACACGAGCGATGAAAACGACCGCGCGGTACAGCTCGAGGCTGCGCTTACGGCTGCTCAGTCGTCACGACGCTGCGGTGGCCGAATAGGTGACCGTGAGCGTCGTTGAGCCGAACTGCGGCACAATGCATGTCCGGCGACGCTTGACCTTCACGACCGTCCTCTTGTTGCCCGGTCCGAAGCGGGTCTGCTTGTGCGCGGGGAACACGTGACAGAACTGGCCGGGACCAAAAGGTCCAAAGAAAGGCCCTGGCCCGTAGAAGAACTGACCGTTTTGATTCTGAGCATCCGAGACGGCCACGATCGAGCCGAGAGTCAGACCCGACACCTGCGCGTAACGCAGCGCGAGCACGTGCGCCTGGGCGAACGCCGCCGGCACGGACGCGCGCCGGGCCGCCGCATAGGCAGCCCCGATCGAAGCACTGCTCTGGCGGTTGTGCGGGAGCACTCGGACATTGCCGGTCCCCGTCGCAGTCACCGACATACTCGAGTCAGCCGCCGCCGGCGCGGCCAGCGCCAGCGCCGCCAGGATCGATACGGCAAGCAGCCAGCGTCGCGACATGTGACTCTCCTCCGGCGGCGTCCTCGTCCCGAGCGAGACTGGTTTTCGGGACGTCCGCACGACCGGAGTATACGGCCGGAGGCCAAGCCGCCCATCGCCGCCGTGCCGACACGATCCGGTCGAGCTCAAGTCTGCCCCCAATGCTCCGGGGCGACGATGAGTTCGGCTGGCGTCTCGCTGCGATGTGCGGACGGCTGCGGCTACGCCAAGCGTGTCGCGCGCGTAGCCACGGCGGCGTCGCGGAGCGCTAGCGCGACGGTCTCCGTTTCGGGTCGCGTGACTCCGGCCATGCGAGCGAGCAGCAGCCGTCGACGCTCCGCGCTGCTGCCGTCGACGCTCACGGGTTGAACGTCGGGTGGCAGCGCGGGTATGAGCACGTCGGGGATGGTGGTGATCGCCATGCCGCTTGCGACGAGCTGGAGCTTGGTCAGCCAATCCCGCACGACGTATGGCGCGTTCGGGCGGCCAACGGAGTCAGGCCAGACCCCGAGAAGCCGTTCCTGGCCTTCTGAACGTGCCATTACCCAACGCTCGCCGGTGAGCTCGGCTGGATGTACGCGTGACCGTCCCGCCAATCGATGGCTCGTGCCGACGGCGATGCGCAGAGGCCCCTCCGCGAGGATCTCGACCTCGAGAGGCGGCTCACGGTCGTCGGGCGGTGCGTGGGGAGGGACGCCCGCGAGCAGCGCGATGTCAAGGCTCCCGGCGCGCAGAGCGCGCGTGAGAACCGCGCTTGTGCCCTCGCGCAACGCGACCGCGATGTCGGGTTGGTCGCGTGCGAGGCGGCGTAGCGCGCTGGGCACGACACCAGCGGCGGCGCTCGCAAACGCACCGAGCCGAACGGGCCGAAGCCGGATCGCGTCCGCACCTCTGAGCTCGCGCTCGGCATCCTCGATCGCGCTAAGGGCCGTAGCGGCGTGACCGAGCAGCACTTCGCCGGCGCGGGTGAGGCGGACCCCGGTGCGCTCGCGGATCGCGAGCGTGTGCCCCGTCATTCTCTCCAGTGCCGCGACTCGCTTGGAGATCGCCGACTGCGTGTATCCAAGCTCGGATGCGGCGGCCGTGAACGAACCGCGTGCCGCCACGGCGCGAAGCACGCGGAGATCTCCAAGCGAGAAGTCGGTCATGAGCGCATGGAATTCTAACCATTCCAGATAGTCGCTTTCGGAATGCAGGTGGTCGAGTTACGATCCCACCGTGCCGACTGCCGATATCAACGTCGCCACGCTCGACGGGTACGAAATGGCAGCGTTTCTAGCCCGGCCAGAGGGCGACCAACGATGGCCAACCGCCGTGGTCCTCGGCGAGCTCTTCGGCCTCACAGACGTGCAACGCGACGCGACCGAGCGCGTGGCCGCCATGGGATATGTCGCGATCGCCCCTGACCTCCTCCACCGGCGCGCGCCCGGTGGTCCGCTCCCTGAAGACGAAGACGGCCGCCGCCGGGGTCTGGGCCTGATCGACGAACTCACCCGCCTCGAGCTCGTCAGCGACGTGCGCGACGCGCTGCACGCAGCCCGCAGCCAACCCCGCGCCGACGCGGGAGCTCCGTCGGTTGCCGTCGGGATGTCGTTCGGCGGACACGTCGCGATGCTCGCTGCGGCCCGGCTCGAGCTTCGCGCCTGCGTCGCGATGTACGCGGGCTGGCTTGCGGGTACCGCCATCGCCGCATCCCGCCCTCAGCCGACCGGCCGGCTTCCACTCGCGGGTCGCCTGCTGATCCTCGTCGGCGAAGCAGACCCGATGGTCCCGGCGTCCGACATCGCTGCTCTCCGCGCCTGGCAACCCGAGGCCCGAGTCATCACCTATCCCCGCGTCGGGCACCGCTTCTGCTCCATTGACCGCCCCGGCTACGACTCAGGGACCGCAGCCGACGCGTGGGCACAGACAGCGCAGTTTCTGACCTAACGAGACCGGCACCGCCGACCAAAACGCTGCCCCGCTGCGTCGTCCCGCCAGAAAGCAGACGTCCTGACCGTTGCCACGGCTCACTGAGCGCCCACGGCCGCCAGTGGATGGATCGCGGGTCCTCCGTCGATCGCGTCCCCGGCGGTCTGCAGCGCGTGCGCGATATGCGCCGTCTGCATGTGTGCGTCGAGATCGTCCTGGGATCGCCACTGCTCGATGGTGATGAACGTCGAGGGGTCGCTCGCGGAGCGAAAGAGCTCGTAGCTGATGCAGCCGTCCTCAGCTCTCGTCGGGGCGACGAGTCCGGCCAGGGCATCCTGCAGCACGGCGTCAGAGCCGGCCTTCGCCTTGAGGACGGCAACCACGTTGAGATCTGGCATGTGCGCTTCTCTCGTTCGAAGGTGAGCGGTCTGCCGATCCTAACCCGGGTGCCCCTGCGGATTGGCGCTCGCCATCTCGGCGTGAGCGTCCCGAGATACTCATCATGCGGCGGCCATGAGCGCCGTCAGCTGCGTAGTGTCTAACTCACGGCACCCGTCGTGGTGCCGCTCACCGGGATCCGGATCGGTCGACGTCAACCGACCGGGGCGCTCAGCACAGGCCCGACCGGCGTGTGCTCGAGTCGCGCGGCCGCGCGCGCCCCGGCTGCGGGCCCGAGGAACCGGCCGACCAGATGCACCGCGAGGT
>JALYTU010000481.1 GCA_030854125.1 Actinomycetota bacterium
CCTCAGAGGTGCCATCGCCGATTCGCTTGCCGAAGCTCACCGCGCTGCCACGCTCGGGACGCTCGGCCAACACCCCCACGCGCGCGCGGTCGCGGTCCCGACGTGCCTCGAGCTCCGCGCGAACTGCCGCCAGGTTGAGATCACTCGAGGCCATGAGAGTGACCGTACCCCCAAGCAGTGGTTTCCGACCACGCTTGGCGACGGAGCAACTCCAGCGTTCAGACCCGAAGCCGGCGGCCGTGAAGCGCCGCGTAGGGTGGGCGGCACGTCTCGGCGACCGCGGCATCGTGGTCGGAGAGGCTCGTTTCTCGCGGGCGCCACGGCTCAAACCCCGTCGAAGACCAGACGGCGGCATACCAGTGCGGCGCCCACACGCCGTCGGACGCGCGTGGTCCCGGCGGCCAGGACATCATGCGGGCGGTGAACGATGTACCCAGCCAGCCGCACAGCCAGCGCAGGTGCGCCTCCGGCGCCCGCAGGAAATCGCTCGCCTCGACGATCGGCACCTCGATCCCGTGCTCGTCCCAAAAATCCAGCAGCCGGGCCTGCTGCAGCAGCCCGATGTCGTCCGGCTCGCAGGTTGCTCGGGCACGCACGTAAGAGGCGACGACCTCGCTCGGATCGCGGATCAGCAGCACGTTGCGCAGGTCCAGCGTCCACTCCAGGTCCATGTCCCGAGGAACGTGGTGCGCCATGTGCTTGGCGTAATGGATGCGCCGGTCCGGGGGTAGCGAGCCGTAGAGGCCGGCGACGGCCGTGGCAAGGTCGGTGGCCTGGGAATCCATAACCGCCCCGCGCGCTGGGTGATCGATGCCCGTCCGGGCGAGATAGGCGCCGTACAACGGCTCATCGACGACGACGGTGTCGGCACGATTCTCGAACGCACGCATCATCGCGGTGGAGATGTTCCGCGGCCCGGACCACATCGCCACGCGCAGGACGTCGCTCATGGTGCGATGCGCGCGGCCACGTCGGCGTCGACGAGCTCGCGGTACAACGCCTGCAAGCGCGTCACCGTCGGCCCGCGGCGGCCGTTGCCGATCGTGCGCCCGTCGACGGAACGCACGGGTATCACTCCGGCGAAGCTCCCGGTCACGAACGCCTCGCGCGCGGCGTAGACGTCGGTGAGGCTGAACGTCGTCTCGCGCGCGGTGATGCCGTTGGCGCGGCAGATCTCGAGTACGTTGGCGCGAGTGATCCCGGCCAGGCAATAGCGCCCGTCGGAGGTCAGCACCTCAGGCGCGTCGTCGGGGCCGACGACGATGAAGAAATGCGTTGAATTGCATGTGGCCACGAACCCATGGGGGTCGAGCATCAGCGCCTCGTCGGCGCCGGCCGTGTAGGCCTGGATGCAGGCGGTGATGTCGTTGAGCTTTGAGTGCGCGTTGAGCTTGGGGTCAAGCGTGTCCGGCGCGGCCCGACGCACGTGCGTGGTGAACAGCGTGATGCCGTCGGCCACCGTCGCCGGCAACGCTTCCTTGTGCTCGGCGATGATCACGACCGTGGCGGGCCCGATCGTCACCCGCGGATCCTGGTAGGGCGTGCGTTTGACCCCCCGCGTGACCATCAGCCGCACGTGCACGCCGTCGATCATCTCGTTGGCCCGCAGCGTGGTGTAGATCGCCTCGATCAGCTCGTGGCGGCTGCGGCCGATGTCGAGCATGATCGCCGTCGCGCCCGCGAACAGCCGGTCGAGATGGTGCTCCAAAAAGGCCGGGTGGCCCGCCCGTACGCGCAGACCCTCCCAGACACCGTCGCCGAGTACGAAGCCGGCGTCAAATACCGACACGACCGCTCGCTCGCGCGGCACCAGATCGCCGTTGACCCAGACGAGGATGTGCTCGTTCCGCGCGTCGTCCTCGAAGTCGTGGGTGCCGTGGGCCACGAGGCGAACCCTATTGAGTCCCCTCCCCCAGGCGGTCGGCCCAGCCACCGCTGCGCTGGCGCAGAATGGAAATCCGGCGCGAAGCTGCCGTGGACGCCCGGGTAGGGTCTGGCAGGACACGAAGCTCCCTGGTGATCGATCGGAGATGGACACAGCGTGGCTATTCCTGTGGCGATACAGACGTTCATTGACCGCCAGGCCGAGCAGGCGCCTGGCCGCTACGACGATCTGCGGGCCGTCATCTTCAACGGCACGCTGAAGCGCTCCCCGGAGCCCAGCCACACCGATGGGCTGCTTGCGATCGTCAGCGGGATCTTTGCCCGGCTGGGCGTGCAGGCGACCGAGGTGCGAACGGTCGATCATGAGATCCCACCCGGCGTATGGCCCGATATGCGCGGTCACGGGTATCAGCGGGACGACTTTCCGGCGATCTACCGCGACGCGGTGGCACCGGCCGACATCATCATGATCGCCAGTCCGATCTGGCTGGGGGATCAGAGTTCCCAGACCCGCAAGATCATCGAGCGGCTCTATGCCTACTCAGGCGAGGTCAACGCCAACGGCCAGTGGTCCTACTACGGCAAAGTCGGCGGGGCCCTGAGCACCGGCAACGAGGATGGTGGCAAGCACGCCTGCGCCCAGATCCTCTACGCGCTTCAGCACATCGGTCTCACCGTGCCGCCTCAGTCAGATGCGTACTGGAACGGGGAGGCCGGACCCGGGCTGTCATATCTGGACCCCGAGAGCGGCGGCCAGCAGAACGCGTGGACTTCGCGCAACACGGTCTTCATGGCCTGGAACGTGCTGCACCTCGCGCGCATGCTCAAGGACGAGGGCGGCATTCCGGCGTACGGCAACTCGACCCAGGACTGGGATCTGTCGCAGCCCGCTCATCCCAACCCCGAGTACCGCTAGAGGACTGAGGACCGCACCCGCCGGAGGGCCCCATGACTACGGACCCTCTTGGTGTCCTCTCGGTCCTTGACGCGCTTCGTCCTCAGCATCGTCGCTGAGCTGCGGTTCGCCCGGCGGATCCTCGTGATCCTCTGTCAATCCCTGGTCAGAGGCGCAATCCTCGCCATCGGACGGCTGAACCTCTGGCGCGACCGGCACGCCGGGAGACTCTTCCTCTCGAGGCTCGCTGGTGATCGGTACGTCCCGGCCCACAACAGGACCGTCTGCGAGTTCCCACTCTGATCGCTCACGCCCAGATGAACTCATCGCTGCCCTCCTCAGTGGATATATGGCATTGGTTAAAACCGACGCCCGAGCGGCGCGTTCCTGAGCAGCTACGACCGAACCTTCGGGCGTCGAGCCGGGCGTCTTGGCCCTAGAGACTCACTACCCTCGCCGCGAGGAAGTACGCACGGAAGCTGCTGATCGGGCGGCTCGACCGCGTGGACAGCGTTTCCTGACCGCCGTCCCCGGGTAAGCGCCCAACGGGCCATGTCACGTCTTGCATCTGCTCTGGGGGCTGCGCGCACCGCCGTCGATGGC
>JALYTU010000482.1 GCA_030854125.1 Actinomycetota bacterium
CTCGCGATCATGTCCGCCGGACGCGCGAGCACCACGTGCGCTTCATAGCTGATCGTCACCGCGCCACCGGCGAGCCGAAACCGCTCACAACGATTTCCGTAATGATCCACATAGCAATGGTGATAGGCGTCCGCGACCCACCGCTCATCGCTGATCGACAGGCCGGGCTGGGGACGTGGAGCAACCTGCATGATCGCCACGGCCGGCCGCGTGGACTTCACGCCAAATGTGCATCCCACGCGCAGTGACATTGGCGCTTGACCGGCGCTGCCGTCATCCTCAGAGCGCGATGTCGTGACCAACGCACTCAAGCATCGCACGTGATCTCGCTCGAACCCAGGTCGAGGACCTGCTGTGGTGGTAAGACCGACAGCGGCTGGGCCTTGTGGGCCCACCCTTCGGCCCAACGGCAAGTGAGGACCGTGCTGCTCGGTGGCGCCGAACGCGATAACGAGCGTGTCGCGTCCAGTCTCCTGCTCAGCCTTGACCTCCGGCCAGGTCATCCGATCCAGCTCCAATGCGCCCAATCTGACCACCTCTCCTCGACTCCCATATTCGGCTCGCGGGCCGGATAGACCTCTCTGGGGAATTCGCGGCCGGCCGCAGCAAGGAAGTCCCTCCGCGGGGTTCGGCATGGCGCAAACGGCTCACACTGGTTTGCCGGTGGCAATCCAGCGTTCTAGGACGTCCGCGCGCTCGGTCGGCCAGGCTCCGTCGCACGGCATCGTCCCAGCACGGATGCGTTGGAGGATCTCGTCGGCGTGCGTGGTGACGTCCGAGTAGGCCCATAGGTCGAAGGCGAAGCGCATCGAGTCGCGGTCGCGATTTCGGAACAACGGCTTGATGTGCGCCGAGAATGACAGCGGCACATCGGGCGGCGGAAGTTCCGGGGGTGGCGGCTCCTCGGGCGGCGGGTCGTTGCTTGCCTTGCTGCGAGACGGCGGGTACGCGTCGCAGACCCACCACCAGCGAGGGACGGGCATGTGCGGGGGTGGATGCACGCCCGGTTTGGAGTTCTCGACCGCGATCCGTGAGCCCCACTCGAGATAGGCGGTAAACGCAGCGCGAAACTCGGCGTCCGCGGGGAGTCCGACCTCGTCGGCGGAGCGACTGAGAAGCGTCATCCATCGTGCTCGCTGGTCGAGCGTGATCCCTTTGTCGAGGTGCTGGCTGATCATCCGGTCATATTCGCCGTAATGTTCGCTGTAGGCGTGCGGGCCGCCGAACACCTGCCCGAGCCAGGCCGCGACACGCTGCGGATGGTCAGGTGACATCTGGGAGAACAGAACCGAAAGCAGTGGGTCCTGAGGGACATGGACCTCGTAGAAGCGGCGGGTCAGGCGCAGCAGCGCGGGAAAGCCGCCGGCCCATTGGAACAGCGTCGCCTGCTCGGGGGGTGTGGGGTCGTGAAAGTCCGCATACCAGTGCATCCCAGAGCAAAAGGGCTTGTTCTGCGACTTCCCGCACCGGCACAGGCTGTAGTGCTCTAGTGATGCGCCCTCGTTCCGTGGCACCGGGTGACCGGCCGCATCCAGGAGCCTGATGGTGCCGGTGACGCGATACGGGCCGTCGAGCGAAATCTCGACCGCCGGCGGGCGCGTCGTGTCAGAGCGACCGACCGGGTCATCGCTCTCCCTGCTCGCGCTGAGGGCACCGGACGGACAGGCTGACGCAGCCGCGAGGATCTCGTCCGCTCGGCCGCCCGCGGGCGCGACGAACGGCTCGGTACCGACGCGGAAGACCGACGGAAGGCGATCGGTGCAGAAGCCGGAGTGCGCGCAGGTGCCACGGTTGTCGGCAATCGCGACGTTCAGGCCCTGATAGCGGTCAAGGTGGTCCGCGACCCGCGTATCGGCCTTGGCGTCCTTGAAGGCGACCTGCCGGGGGGAGCCGTCGCACCACGGTTTGATCGAGGAGGCGCCGCAGCGGCACAGCGCGGCTTGCGGGGCCGGGTTCAGCGCGACGCCGAGCCAGTCGGTCACCTGGTCCACGTTTGTGAAGAGGTAAGGGCCGTCGGGTGCGGCCTGAATGGTCGCCGGGAGTTCTTTCAGGATCGCGGCCAGTTCGGCCCGCAGCGCTCCGAGCTGGTCCTCCTCTCCGGCCACCAATTGGCAGGCGAGGTCCTGAAGCGCCGCGGTGGCCTCCTGCAATGACGGGGCCGCGACCCCGCGGGCGCGTAGCTTGGTCGCGCCGAGCGCCAGCTCCCAGCCAGCTCGACGGCGACCCCGTCAAGCGTTTGCTTCGAGCGAGCACTGGACGGCTCTCCGAGCGCCTCAACCAGCGGAGTGACGACCGAGCCGGCGAGCCGGTCCGCGACCCGAGCGAACGAGGCCCGGCGGCCAGGATCGCTCGTTGTGCTCGAAACCGCCTCACATGCCCGGCGCAGCGCATCGGCTTCGCCGGCCAACTCTCGCGCCGCATCGCTAACCCCTGTGATCCCTGCCGTCATCTCACCCGATCTCAATCGCCATCGCGAAAACCTACCGCGCTCCGAGGCGCGATGGCGTCGGAATCGCCTCAGAGGCCGAGAGCGCCGATCAACATTGCGGCCACGGCGCTCCTCAAACCCTTGTCAGGCGTCGCAGCTGCATCCGCCACGGGTCTCTAGCCGGACACCCGCTCCCAGACGTACTTCATCGTCAAGCAATGGGGCTGCCTACTGGCAGGCGACCTGGATGTGATGCATCAGCCAGCCGCCCTTGGATGCGGCGGGGCTGAGCTGCACGGTGCCCGTGCAGTGCTGCGTGCCGTCGGTCCGCACCGAGGTGGTGGTCAGGGCGACCGTGGCGCTGCCAGCCGATCGGTCGAGCGTGCGCAGGCTGTCGATGGTGATCAAGCGATCGGCAGCGAAGGTGTTCTGGAAGCTCTGATAACCGCCGAGCTGTGACTGGAACGTGAGATCGGCCAGGGCCCAGGCCTGCGGGAAATGATGCCCGGCAGCCAGCGTGTAGAAGGTCGAGGCGGCGGCTGCGGGGCTCCCGCTCAGTAGCGCCGCGGCGGCGGACGTCTTCGCGGCGCTCGTCGTCGCTGAGCTGCTCGACGCCGATTTGGTCGGTGGTGAGCTGGCGCCCGTCGAGGTCGTCGAGCTCGTGGCGGTGGCGCGCGGGTTGGCCCTGGCCCGCGGCTTGGTCTGAGCATGAGCGCTGATGGGGGGGTGCGACGGATCGCTTCCCTCGGAGGTGAGGGTGACGGCACCGATCACGGCCGCGGCCGTGAGGGCCAGCAGGGCGATGGGAATCAGCGGAAGCCGCCGGCGTCGGCGAGGCGAGGCGTCTACGGGGAGCGCGGTCGATCGGGGCGCGGTCCGCGAGGCAACGGCCGCCGGGACCGGGGTCGCGGCCGGCGGTGGCCGCCGCGGAGCCCGGC
>JALYTU010000483.1 GCA_030854125.1 Actinomycetota bacterium
TGCTAAACGAGGACGCAGCCAACGAGGTGTTGCACGCGAACCTGCTGCACGCTGACCTCGTCGCAGCAGGACGCTGTTTGGTAACTATTCAGCTCGCTCTCGGGTTGGGCAGGATTCTGGTCTTGTGCAGGGAAGTTTGCGTGCGTGGCGGATGCACGGGATGTTGCGCAGCGACCGAGCTATGAGGAGCTCGCGGCGCTGGTCGTCGAGTTGAGCGCGGAGGTCGCCGAGCTCAAGGCGAGGCTGGCGGCCAACTCGCGCAACAGCTCGCGCCCGTCGTCCTCGGACGGGCTTTCCAAGCCGTCGGTTGATCAGAAGAAGCGCGGTTTGCGTCGCCCTTCGGGGCGCAAGCAGGGCGGGCAGGAGGGGCATCAGGGTTCGCGGCTTGACCGGGCGGTGCCCGATGCGAGCGTTGAGCATCCGCCGGAGCGGTGCGGGGAGTGTGGCGGGGATCTCGCCGGGGCTGAGAGCGTTGAGGGCGGGGAGTCGCGCCAGGTGTTTGACGTTCCCCGGCAGCGCGCGCTTGGCGTGATCGAGCACGTCGCCACGTTGCGCCGCTGCGATTGCGGGGTTGTCAGCTGCGGGCAGTTCCCGAATGGAGTCGGGGCACCGACGCAGTATGGGCCGGGAGTCCGCGCGGTCGGGGTATACCTGCACGTCTTTCAGCATCTGCCGTATGACCGGGCGTGCCAGGCGCTGAGCGATCTGGTGGGGGCGGCGGTCTCGACCGGGACGCTGACAGAGTGGGTCACGGTCGCGGCTGCGGGGCTGTGCGACTTCGACGAGCGCCTGAGAGCGTTGCTCGCCGACGCGCCCGTCGCGCATTTCGATGAAACGGGAGCGCGGATCGCCGGCCGGCTGGGCTGGGTGCACAGCGCGTCAACTGGAAAGCTCACCAGGTACACCAGCCACGAGCGGCGCGGCAGCGAGGCGATCGACCACGCCGCGGTGCTCCCGAGCTTCACCGGTGTCGCGGTCCACGATGGCTGGGCGCCGTACCGCAACTACAGCGGCTGCGAGCACGGGCTGTGCAACATCCATCACCTGCGCGAGTTGCAGGCTGCGATCGAGGCCGGGCACACCTGGCCGTTAGCGATGAGCTGCCTGCTCTTGGACACCAAGACCCTCGTCCAGTGCGCCGTCGCCGACGGGAACGAGCGTTTGGACGCCCGCGCGGTCGCGGAGCTCGCCGAGAGCTACCAGACCGTGATCGCAATGGGCCACGAGGAGCACCCCATCACGGCCGGCAAGAAGACCAAGGCGCACAACCTGTTGCTGCGCTTGGAGCGCTATCAGCCCGACGTACTGCGCTTCGCCCACGACTTCCGGGTGCCGTTTGGCAACAACCAAGCCGAGCAGGACATCCGCATGGTCAAGCTTCAGCAGAAGATCTCCGGGTGCTGGCGCACCACGAACGGCGCACAGCGGTTCCTGAGGATCCGCAGCTACCTCTCCACCACCCGCAAGAACGGGATTGGCGCGCTCCGGGCGCTCGACGCGCTCAGCGCCGGCACGCCCTGGCTACCCGCCAGCGCCCCCGGCTGACGGTTCGGTCCGGACCGCCGGTGATCATTGCTGGCGATGAGCAAGCGCTCCCGCCAGCGAACCCGTCCCCGACCCCAGCTACCGGCACCGCAGACCAACCAGCGGCCGCCGCCCCGCGCCGACCTGCCCGGGGAGCGCGAGCGGCTGCTGCTCGATCAGATCGCTGCCGGCGTGCTCGACCAGCACCTGACCGCGATCTCAGAAGCGGTCCACGCACGCCACGCACTGCTCGAGACGATCAACTCCCACAAGGCGCTCGCGATGCTGACGGTCGGCGACCTGGTGCGAATCAACCACCACGCCAGTCCCCGCTACCTCCACGGCGTCCAAGGCGTCATCGTCGAGCTCGACCAGCACACCGCGACCGTCTGCATGCACCGCCCTGTCGGCCGCTTCAAGAGCGGCGAGATCCGCTGCCCACCCCTGATCCTCGACCGGCTCGACGCAGCCGCCTGACCAGCGACCACAGGAAACTATCGCCATGACCTCCACCCGCCAAACCAACGACGAGCTCGCCAGCCTGATCGACGAGATCACAGTCGACTGCCACGACGAAGACGAACAACTCACCGCGTTCGAGAACGCCTTCTACGACGCACACCTCCCATGCCCCGGCACGCTCATCGGCGAGAGCATCGAAGTACTCTCAGTCGGTATCGCCACCGGCCGGCGTGAACTGATCGCCACCTGCCGGCACAACGAACACCGCTACGACATCGCGCTACTCGACATCACCCTCGACGCAGACCCAGCGACATCACGCCTACTCGCCGCGTACCGACGCTGGACCAGCACCTTCTGACGCCAGGCCAACACCTGAACAGTTACAAGCCGGTTTCGGTGCAAGCCCGTATTGGGCGACTTCACTAATTTGCCTTCATTGAGCGGGATTACCGCGCACCGCTCCAACACGAACCTCTTCTCGATCCTCGGAAACGCGCTCGGCAGCTTCGACGAGGCCGACATCCTCGCCAGCATCGGCGGCGCAATGCTCCCGGGAGACTTGGTGCTCATCGAAGCTAACATCGGCGAACCGAGTGACTCTCTCGCATTGCTCGACGATGACGCCGCGTTCCAGTGGGACTTGAGCACGCTCGACGCGCTGGAGATTCCTCGCACATCGTGCGTCCTCCAGCAGGAGCAGCGGGCTGACGTGAGCGTAGTGCCTGGTACGAGGACGCTGATCAGCTGCGCGGTGCCACGCGAGAGCAGCGGGCCAACGTACATGCTCTCAGCAATGCACCACTACAACTTTGATGAGCTTCGGCGCGCCGTACCGGAGGAGCTGGACGTGGTCGTGATCGACTACATCCCTGGGCCAGGGGTGGGCCTCATACTCGGCCAGCGGCCAAAGACCAGCAGCCGCAGCAACTCGCACGCCTGATCACAAGCCGCGCAGACGAGACCAGCCCATGCGAATGCAGCTGCGGATCAGGAACCTCGAGCCCCTCCTGGCCGCGAGTCAAACCGGACGACGTATGATGCACAGAGTCGGCGGCCCGCACCAGGCTGCTGGTCTGCTGGACCGCTCCCACAGCCCCCCGTTGCGGCGGCGGCGCACGAACTCGACCTGCTCGACGCGGCTCATGCTCGGCGACCGCTTTGCCATGCGCTGCCTCGATCTGCGCCGCCGGTATGGGTCCGCCACCACCCGCCGGGCCGACACCGACTTCGGGGCACTGAACATCAAATCAGCCCCGCCGCAAGAGGCGCTCGACCAACGTGCATCTGAGCGAAGCGAGCGCACTTGAGCCGCGACGTCCTAACACTCCCTCGGCCGCCGGCGTCCGAGACGAGCACCATCGGCGCGTCTGGTC
>JALYTU010000484.1 GCA_030854125.1 Actinomycetota bacterium
GCCGATCATCGCGCCACGCGCCCGACCCCCGACATCGGCGGCCGGGCCAGTCAGCCGCCAGGCGCTCGTCCCGCGGGATTGGTTCTCGGCCGCAATCGTCGGCGCTCGCCCCGAGGTTTTCACGAGCCAGCGGTAGTCCACCGGGGTGGCCCAGCCAGCCTGTTCGCCGCGGCGGATTCTGGTCGGACGTCCGCCGCCGCAGCCGGTGACGGCACAGGCGATCACGATGAGAATCGCGCCATACAGGCTCAAGCGGATCCATCGGGGCAGGCCCGGGAGACGCGTCGACCCAGCGGCCCGTTGACCGGTCAGCGGGGCAGTTTGGGTGCTTGAGCGCCAGCACAGCCAGCCAACGTGGCGGTCGATCAGCGTCAGCTCGGCGGCCCGCCACGGGCCGCTCTGCCCGTTGCGCCACAGCAACGGAGAGCCGAGTCGCCGCGGGTCGTAGCGCAGCGCGTCACCGAGCGCCTTTGCGAGCGCCTCCTTGCCGCACCACAGCGAGGTCACGTATTGGTCAGGGTCACCTTCGCTGGGAGCAATGCGCCGCTCGGATGGGGTCCGGATCGACTCCAGGAACGCATCATCGAACGGCTCGATCCGTTCGATGTCGACCCCGACCGCCTCACTGTGCCAGGTGATCAGCGCGTACGGATAGCGGTATGAGCGTGAGCAGTGGCGACCCGGCGCGTTCGCCGTCTGGGCACGGGCCCAGGCTTTAAGACCCGGCTCGTCGAGCCCGGCCGGCCGAGCGTCGAGCAACCGCAGCTCCGGGCCGTCAGGAGAGACCGGCAGCTCGGTCGATGCTGCCGTGATCACACGCTCACGACTGGCGCGCCGTGCCAGCTGGTACCGGGCGGGAGCTCCTCGCCCCGCAGCACGACCGAGCGGCCGCCGACACGCGCGCCGGCGCCGACCACGGTGTCAGGGAGCACCACGCTTGCGGGCCCAAGCGTCGAGCCGGCGCCGAGCCGGGCGGGACCGATTCGCATCAGACGGTCGTGGAAGAGATGGGTCTCGACGCAGGCGCCACGATTGACGACGCACCCTTCACCGAGCTCGACGACGTCAAACTCGGTGACGGCGAGCGTTTCGAACCAGACGTCGCGTCCTACCCTGGCGCCCATCGCCCGCAGATAGACGCTCATCAGTGGGGTCCCCAGGCAGTCGCCGAGCAACCAGGTGCGGGCAAGCTCTTCCTGCAGCGAGTTGATGATCTCATCACGCCACACGAAGAACGACCAGAACGGGTGCTCGCCGGCCCGGTAGCGACCCATGATCAGCCACTTGGCGCCGATCGTGAACGCAGCGGCGGCCAGACCGGCCGCCAGCAGGAGAAACGGTGTCGCCGCCGCCATGCCGAGGATGCCGTACCGGCTGCCGATCGACTCGACCGCGGAGAAGACGAGCGCCCCGAGCGCGACCGAGACGGTGGCAGGAAGCAGGGTTCGAACCAGCTCCATGCCCGCGCGCGCGGCGATCAGCCGCTGGGGCGGCTCGAAGGTGCGCGACGGATCGGTCTTGTCGGGCACCCGCGGCAGCTCGAGCGCCGGCGAGCCGAACCAGGAGGTGCCGTCCGCGGTCTGGCCAGGTGGGGTCGTCAGGACGCCGACCAGGCCATCGCTACCGAGCTTCGTTCCCCCGGAGAGGATGGCGCTGTTGCCAAGGAATGTTCCGCTGCCGACCTCGATCTCGGCGACGTGCAGCCAGCCTCCGCGGGCTCGGGCGGTGGCGAACACGACGTCGTCGGTGACAAAGCTGCGGTCGGCAAACGACGTCAGCCGGTTGAGCCCAATGGCAGTTGACACCTCGGCGCGCTCACCGACCCTGATTCCGGCCAGCCGCAGCCACCGGCGCGTGAGCAAGCTCAGAAACAGCGGGCGCAGCACGTCGCAGGCGCTTGCCATAAGCGCTTCGTTGAGCCACAGCGCCCAACCGGCGCAGCCCTCGTCGGCGTGCCAACCCGGCCGCACCAGCGATCCGACCAAGCGCACCAGCAGTGCCGCGAGTAGCGCGTAGGTGACTAGGAACAGTCCGGCGATCAACGGCGCCTTGGTCAGCAGATCGATCGTTGCGGCGTCACTCGTGTGTCCGGCGCCCGTGAGGTAGAGCAGGACCAGGCCCGGCGCCGCCGCCGCCAGCGGCAGGATCGACTGCACAACCACGCCCACCCCGAACATTGCCTTCCAGAACCGGCGGCGCGACAAGGTCGGGGGCGCCGTGGAGGGCCAGTCCTCGCCCGCGGCGCCAACCCGAGCTGCCGGTGATCCAGACCAACGCTCACCCTGCGGCACGCTGCCGCTGACAACGCTTCCGGGCTCGATCTCGGCGCCGGCGCCGACCACGGCGTTGGGGGCCAGCAGAGTGCGGGCCCCCACCCGTGCTCCGGCACCGATCTCCAGCGCCCCGATGACAAGGTCATCGCCCTCCAGCCACCAGCCGCGCATGTCAACATCACCCTCCAGCGTCGCGCCCGCGCCGACAACGACCCGGCTCGTGACCGGCGGCAACGTCCCCAGACGAGCGCCGGCACCGATCCGGTGCCCGCACAGGCGGGCATAGCGAGCCGCGAACGGGGTGCCGCCGAGGCTCTCAGAGCGAAATGCCTCGGCGAGTCGTTCCAGAAACCACAGCCGGCAGCTCAGCCAGCTGCGGCGCGGATAGCGGCCCGGACGAACGTCAGACAGCAGGACCCGCCGCGCCAGCAGTACGATCGCGGCCCTCCCGGCCACGCTGCCGAACATCAGCCAACCGAGGACCAGCCAGCCCCAACCGAGCGTGGGGCCGAGGCGTCCCCCGTCCAGGTTGTCGACGGCGAGGATGCCGAGCAGCCACTGAGGCGCCGACAGGGCCAATAGGGCCAACACGCCGGCGAGCTGTACGAGCCCCCACCGCCGGCCGGTCCTGGAGTGCGAGAAGGCAGGCCGCGGGGCCGCCGCCTTAAGCCGCTCCAGGCGAGTGGCGAGGTCTCTCAATCGGCGGTACGCGTACACGTCCGCCACGGCGACCGACGGGAACCGTCCGCGCAGCGCGGAGACGAGCTTCGCGGCCGCCATCGAGCTACCACCGAGCTCGAAGAATTCACTGTCGGCGGAGATCGGCAACGGCCCGAGCTGATCGGCCCACTTCTCCGCCAGCCACGCAGCGGTGTCGTTCAGCGTCTCGCAGTTGGACTGCTCGGCGGGTGGCAGCGGAGGTGGCCAGGGCAACGCCCGGCGATCGACCTTCCCCGAGGCGCTCAGCGGCAGGGCGTCGAGCTTGACGACAAGCGGGACGATCCCCTCGGGCAGCCGCTCGGCCAGCGCGCTGCGGACGTCAGCTGGGTCGGCGCTACCGACCACGTAGCCGACGAGCACCGGGT
>JALYTU010000485.1 GCA_030854125.1 Actinomycetota bacterium
CGCACGACCCACACCGCAGCCTGCGCCAGGCCGGCGTCCTCGACGTCGCCGTACGCGACATCCTGCAGCCAGCCGGCGATCGCGTCCAGGCGCATCCGGCCCGAGGGAGCACAGGCTGCAAAGCCCGGGCGCCGGTGCTCCGAGAACGTCCGCCCGCCGGGCAGCGGCGGGTACAGCTCGTTGAAGACGTGCGCCACAGTGCCGCGGCGGAAGGTCAGGCCGGCGAGACCGTCGCCTGCATGATCGCCCGCCACACCCTCTCGCCGTTGACCGGCATGTCGAGGTGGCGGATCCCGAGGTGGCTGAGCGCGTCGATCACGGCGTTGTGCACCGCGGGGGTCGAGCCGATCGTGCCCGACTCGCCGATTCCCTTGGCGCCGAGCGGGTTGACCGGGGTCGGGGTCTCCATCCGCACGAGCTCGAACTGCGGGAACTCCGACGCCGAGGGGATGCCGTAGGCCAGGAAGTTCGCGTTGAGCGGGTTGCCGTCCTCGTCGTAGGCCATCTCCTCGTGGATCGCCTGGGCGATGCCCGCGGCGACGCCGCCGTGGATCTGCCCGTCGGCGATCATCGGGTTGATAATCCGCCCCGCGTCATCGACGGCGATCATCCGCGCCAGCGCGACCTTTCCGGTCTCCGCGTCGACCTCGACGACGGCGACGTGCGCTCCGAACGGGAACGTCGGCTTGGGCGCGGCGAAGTCGTTCTGCGCGGTCAGCTCGCCCAACCGGCCGGCTGAGTCCAGCGCGCTCGCGAGCCCGGTCCAGTCCAGCGCGGGCTCGGGTGCGCCGGTGACGTGAAACCGGCCGCGCTCGGCGTCGAGCACCATGTCGTGCGGGTCGGCCTCGAGCTGCTCGGCGGCCAGGCGCTTGGCGATCTGGACCGTCTGCTCGGCGGCCGCACGAGCGGCGACGCCGCCGATCTGGGTCGACTTGGAGCCGTAGGTGCCGCCCCCCCGGGCGACCTGGGCCGTGTCCCCCTTGATCACCGTGATCCGCTGGACGGGCATCCCCAGGTACTCGGCGACGATCTGTGCAAACGTCGTCTCGTGGCCCTGACCATGTGAGCAGGAGCCGGTCTTGAGGACCGCGTCGCCGGCGGCGGTGATCTGCACCTCGCCGAACTCGGACTCGGCGCCGCCGTTGGTGACCTCGACGTAGACCGCCATCCCGATCCCCAGCAGCGACTGGTCACCGGCGGCGCGGCGGGCCGCCTGTTGAGCGCGCAGGTCCTCGTAGCCGGCAGCCTGAAGCGCGAGTGCGAGCGCCTGCCCGTAATCCCCGCAGTCATACTCGGCCCCGGTCGCCGTGGTGTACGGGAAGGCATCGCGGGCGATGAAGTTCCGGCGCCGGACGTCGGCCGGATCCAGGCGCAGTTCGGCCGCGAACTGGTCCACGGCGCGCTCGAGGAACTGGGTCGCTTCCGGACGTCCGGCCCCGCGGTAGGCGCCCGTCGGTGTCGTGTTGGTGACCACGGAGGAGAAGCTCGTCTCGATCCGTCCGATCGCGTAGACGCCGCTGCTCATCAGACCGGTGAGAGTGGGCAGCACCGCCCCGACCCAGGCGTAGGCACCGACCTCCTGGACCATCCGCGTGCGCAGCGCCCGGATCGTGCCGTCGCGGTCCCCGCCGAGCTCGAACTCGACGCTCTGGCCGCGGCCGTGGCCCATCCCGACCATGTTCTCGCCGCGCGTCTCGGTCCACCGCACGGTCTGGCCGGTCCGGTGAGCCACCCAGGTGACCAGGGTCTCCTCGACGCCGAGCCCCTTGCCGCCGAAGCCGCCCCCCACGTCAGGGGCGATCAGCCGGATCTGATCGGGCTCGAGGCCGAGCGCCGCGACCAGCCCGTCCCGATCTGCATGGGGGGTCTGGGTCGAGCTCCACACGGTCAGGGTCCCGTCGGGCTCGGCCCGGGCGGCGCAGGCGCGCGGCTCGATCGGCGCAACCGCGACGCGCTGGCTGGTGGTGGCGCCGCTGATCGTCACCTCGCAGGCGGCGAACAGGTCCGGATCTGGCGACTCGGGAGCCTGGTGCAGGATCACGTTGGACCCGACGTCCGCGAACAGGAGAACCTCATCGCGCAGCGCCTCCCGCGGGTCGGTGATGACCGGCAGCGGGTCGAACTCGACCGCCACCAGTTCCGCCGCGTCGACGCCCTGCTCGCGCGTGTCCGAGACCACGAGCGCGACGATCTCCCCGACGTAGCGAACCGTGTCCTGCGCGAGGTAGGGCCGGGTCACGCGCTCGTCCACAGGCACCGGGAACGGAATCGTCATCCGACCCAGGTCGACATCGGCGGCCGTGAACACCTCCACCCCGTCCAGCGCGGCCGCCGGCGACGCGTCGATCGAGACGATCCGGGCGTGCGCCCAATCCGAGCGGACAAACGTGATGTGGCGCAGGCCGGGCAGATCGAGATCATCGACGTACTGGCCGTGCCCGGTGATGAAGCGCGGATCCTCGCGCCGGCGAACCCGCTGGCCGATCACGGGCGGCGCATCGCGCTGCGCACCCAGGCGATGAAGACACCCTGCAGGGGCAGGCGGGCCCACAGCGCCGGAGCGCCGCCCGGGAGTTCGCGGTAGTCGTCGGGATGCAGCGCCATATGGAGGTTGGCGGGGAAGACCGCGATCAGGGTGGCGATCAACCACCAGCCGGCGAGCCGGCGGCGACTCGGGATCATCAGCCCGGCGCCCCCGGCGATCTCCGCCACACCGCTGGCGTAGATCATCGCCATCGGGGCCGGAACGTAGGGCGGCACGATCCGTCGGTAGACGCGCGGCATCACGAAATGCAATGCGCCGGCAATCACGAAGACAGGGCCGGCGAGATCACGGGGCCGTGGCATCTCGCGGGACGCTACCGGAATCGTTCAGCGGAGCCCGATCGCCGCCGATAGAGCCCGTGTGACGGCTTTGTCGTCCGATCCTGTCGTGCCGTCGCCCGCGAGAAACCGTGTCCCTCACCCCCACCGCCCCCGATGACTCCCAGGCCGCCACGGCGCTGTTGGCGCTAACGGCCGAGCCGGAGTCGGCGCCCGCCGCCGAGGCTGGGAGCCGAGCCACCGCCATCCTGCGTGTCGCGGCCGCAGCCGAGCTGGCGGTTGTGCTCGACGGCGAGATCAGCGCGGCGGCCGGCGGCGGTGTCTCGGCGCAGTTCGCCCACCGTCTGCTCACGGCCGTGGAACGCGGTCGCGACCATGCCATGCTGTCCGGCGGTGAGGTGACCCTGGCCGCGGCTCCTCTGCACGGGAGCGGCAGCTGGCTTGTGGTTGCCCGCCACGGCCCTCCCTTCGCCGCGCAGGACCCGGAGCTGGTCACCGGCGCGGCCCGGGTGCTGGCCCTGTACC
>JALYTU010000486.1 GCA_030854125.1 Actinomycetota bacterium
GGGTCAGGGTGATCGCTCGCGCGAGCGCCCTGCGACCGCGGCAGGCCGGTGGGGTGATCGCACCGGTCGTGATCTTCGGTGGGCTTGGCGCCGTCTCGATCGCCTACCCGGAGTTGCTCGGCAACGGGAAGGATCTGACCCAGCTGGCCCTGGTCGGCCAGCTGTCGTTTGGGCTGCTGGCGGCGTTGCTCGTGCTCAAGCCGCTGGTCACGGCCGCCTGCCTGAGCAGCGGGTCACCAGGCGGCCTGTTCACGCCGACGCTGGCCGTCGGGGTCCTCCTGGGCGGCACGCTCGGCCACGTGTGGAGCCTCGTGTGGCCAGGATCTCCGCTCGGTAGCTACGCACTGATCGGTGGCGGGGCGATGCTCGCGGCGTCGATGCAGGGCCCCTTGGCGGCGACCGTGTTGATTCTCGAGCTGATCGGTGGGTCGGGTTCTCTGATCGTCCCACTACTGGTTGGCGTCGGTGGGGCGACGATCGTCGCCCGCCGGTTCGGCGCGCCGTCGATCTACTCGGCCCGGATCGCTATGGCGGGCGAGCGGGAGACGGCGCAGATCGAGCAGAAGGAGGCGGGGTAGGATCGCCGACGTGGGACCCGACAGACTGCATTTCACGCGTTCAGACGCGGCCAACCTGCTGATCGCGCGCGATCCGATGGCGCTGCTGATCGGGTTCGTGCTCGACCAGCAGGTGACCGTGCCAAAGGCTTTCATGGGTCCGCTCGTCCTGCGGGACCGGCTGGGATCGATCGATCCTGCGACGCTCGCGACGGCCGATCTCGAGCGGGTCTTCCGTGAGCGGCCGGCAATCCATCGCTACCCGGGTGTGATGGCCGGCCGGGTCCGCGCGCTGGCAGTCCACATCCTCGAGGAGTACGACGGTGACCCGGCTCGCGTCTGGACGACGGCGACCGACGCGGCCCGCTTGCGGCGAAACGTGGAGGCGCTCCCAGGATTCGGCGAGATGAAGACCGCCTCACTCGGGGCGGTGCTCGCCGGTCACTACGGCATCGAGCTCGCCGCCGGCCTGCGGCCGGGCCATCCGACGCTGGCGGATGTCGACTCGGCCGAGGCGCTCGCTGGCTACCAGGCGACCAAACGAGTCCACCGCAAGGAATGGGACAAGATCCGTGCGGCCGAGCGCGCCGCGCGCGGATAGCCGTCACGCGGACCCGGCTGAAACCAAGGACTAGTGGTTCATCCTGTTAGTCCGTGCACGTTACGCTTCGAGTGTCTTGCCGGTGTAGGTCCATTTGAACGGCTTGGCTTTCTGGTTGTAGGTCTCGATGAAGGCGAGCATCTGCTCGGCGAGGTCCGTTTCGCTGGTGAACGCGCCGTTCTTGAGCAGCCGGCGGTGCATGATCGAGAAGAAGATCTCGATCTGGTTCAGCCACGAGGCGTGGGTCGGGGTGAACTGAAAACTCCAGCGTGGGTGGGCCTCGAGCCAGTCCTGGGTTTCCTGTGTTCCCCGGGTCGAGAGGTTGTCGGTGATCGCCACGATCTGCTGGCCCTCGATCACCGGGATCTCGCTGTCGAGGTGGTCAAGGAAGCGGATCAGGTCCCACCGGTTGCGGGTCTTGGACGCCATCGCGAGCACGTCGCCCTCTTGCACGTTCAGGCACGCGAACAGACATTGCGTGCCGTTGCGGGTGTACTCGTGCTCGCGCCGCGCAGGCTGATTGGGACCGGGCGGCGTGTCGGGCTTGGTCGGCGCTTTGGCCTGGATCCCGGTCTTCTCATCGATCGAGATGACCAGCACGTTCTCCGGCGGATTGACATACAAGCCGCAGATCGCGCTCAGGCGCTCCTCGAACTCGGGCTGGCCGAAGTCGCTCATGATCCAGTACTCGGTCAGATGCGGCTTGATCGCCGCGCGAGCCAGAATCACGTGCGCCTGGGAGCCCGACATCCCGACCGCCTCACCCAACTGGTCGTAGGTCCAGCGTTCCTGACGCGCGCCCCCGGGGGTCGCCGGTGGACGGGTACACGCCTTCGCGATCAGCAACGCCCTGGTCTCCGCGCCATGCGTCAGCGGCGCCCCCGGACGCGGCGCGTCGCGCAACCCATCGATCCCGCCCCGCGCGTACCGGCCCCGCCACTTCTTGACCGTCCGCTCAGCGCACCCCACACGCTCGGCGATCGCCGCCGCCGTGAGGCGCCCCTCAGCCGCGCACAACACGATCCGCGCACGCTCGACTACCCGCACCTCAGAACTCGAAGCGCGCACGATCCGCTCCAGCTCGAGCCGATCATCCAAGCACATCTGCAACCCCTTGCCAACTCCCGCCAAAGGCATCGTGACCCCCATTCTCGCCGAACATGACGGCAAGAACTTCAAGATCAACGACGAGATCCCTCATCCGGGCGCGCAATTGCAGGATGACCCACTAGCTGGTCGAGGCGAGGCTCAACGTGCTCTGCGCGGTCGCCGTCTCGCTGCGACCGGACGTCGCATCGTAGGACGAGGCCGACGTCGAGACGCGGACCCTGCCGGCGCGGCGGAACTCGGCGACGACGACCCGCTTCGGCCGGACGCTGAGCTCGGCCTTCGATCCGCCGGGAATGATGAACAGGCTCGTCCCGAGGAGGTTCGCCTTGTGGAGGGCGGAGACCTTTGACTTGGGCTCGGCGAGCGTGGTGACGCTGATCCGACCGCGGCAGAGATGGGCGGCCGCTGGACAGGAGACGCCGACGACGACGGTTCCGCCGCGCGCGAGGATCGGCCGGCTGAGGCCGAGCTTGAGCGGCGTCTTGCTTGGCGGCGCCTTCGTCGGCGGGGTCGTCGTGACGGGTGGTGGGGTGAGCGTCGGCGTTGACAGGACGGTCGCCGTCGCAGTCGCCGAGGCCTGGCTGCCACCGTTGTCGTGGATCGCGGCCGTGAACTTGAACGAACCGGTCGCCGTGTAGGTGTGCGTCCCGGCAACGGCGAAACCGCCCGGAATCGCGGTCACGGCTCCGGTCGCGGTTGATCCGTCACCCCAGGAGATCGTCGCCGTGAAGTCCCCGGGCTGGCCGAGCGAGTTCGCATCGGCGAAAGTGGCCACCGTCGTCGTGAAGCTCGTGTCTTTGGTCGAGGAGAAATCGATTCCGCCGGCAGCGAGCGGAGCGTCGGTGATCGTCGCGGTTCGCTCGCCGGTGTCGAGTGTTCCGCCTGGCCCGGTGATCGTCACGCTGTAGGTATAGGTCCCGGCCTCTGCGTAGGTATGCGAAGCGTTGACGTTGTAGTTGCACGAGCTCAGCAGGGCGGAGGACGCCTGGCTTACGGCGGCGGCCGACGTCGCGCCGTCGCCCCAGTCGACCGTGGCGGTGAAGTCGCCCAGCGCGGCTTTGGGGTCGGCGTCGGTGAA